>NZ_JAUOPP010000020.1:0-97171 GCF_030547765.1 Colwellia sp. 6_MG-2023
AATGGCAGGGATAAGAGGATTTGAACCTCTGAATGACGGGATCAAAACCCGCTGCCTTACCGCTTGGCTATATCCCTACAGGGGGAGTAATTACATTTTATTTACTTAATAGATTTTAGTAAATTACAAAGATAAGAGGATTTGAACCTCTGACATCGATGCGGAGCAAAATCGTTTTGACAATTAACTCTTTACACTTTTAAGTAAATGGCAGGGATAAGAGGATTTGAACCTCTGAATGACGGGATCAAAACCCGCTGCCTTACCGCTTGGCTATATCCCTGCAATGTATTTACTTGTATAAAAAATGGTACGGGTCAAGAGACTTGAACTCTCACATCTTGCGATACTGGAACCTAAATCCAGCGCGTCTACCAATTCCGCCAAACCCGCACAATATTTTTTATACTTCATAAAACCTAAGTTAAATGAAATGGTGGCTACACCGGGACTCGAACCTGGGACCCCATCATTATGAGTGATGTGCTCTAACCAACTGAGCTATGTAGCCATTCCATCTTGCCTCTCAGCAAGTGGCGCGTATTATGCTAATCTGATTGGCATCCGTCAACCGTTTTTTTTAAAAAAACACAGTTTTTTGTTTGTTTGGCTAATGGATGCGCAATTTGATCGTTAACTACACAGAAAAATGTATAAATAACGGATAAGCCGCAAAAATTGTACTTACTTTATTTACACGTTAAAACGGAAATGAACCACATCACCATCTTTAACTAAGTAATCTTTACCTTCAAGTCGCCACTTTCCTGCTTCTTTCGCACCAGATTCGCCATTGAACTCAATAAAATGCTCAAATGCGATAACTTCTGCACGAATAAAACCTTTTTCAAAGTCGGTATGAATAACGCCAGCAGCTTGTGGGGCAGTAGCATTCTGTTTAACAGTCCATGCACGAACTTCTTTTACACCAGCAGTAAAGTAAGTTTGCAAGTGTAATAATGAATACCCGGCATTAATAACACGATTTAATCCTGGTTCTTCTAAACCCAGATCAGCCATAAACTCAATCCGGTCTTCATCTTCCATTCCAGATAATTCGCTTTCAATCTCAGCGCATACAGCAACTACAATAGCGCCTTCTGCATCGGCAATCTTTTGAACTTGTTCAAGGTAAGGATTATTTTCAAAACCGTCATCATTAACATTAGCAATATACATAGTAGGCTTAATTGTTAAAAAGTTTAAATATTCAATTGCAGCCTTTTCCTCTTTAGATAATTCTAAAGAACGAAGCATATTACCTTCTTCAACGTGTTTTAATACTTTTTCTAATACTGGTATTTCAAACTTGGCATCTTTGTCTCCACCTTTCGCTTTTTTAGCTAAACGAAAAATAGCACGCTCTGCTGTGTCCATATCTGATAATGCTAATTCAGTATTAATAACATCTATATCATCAATAGGACTGACTTTATTAGCAACATGAATAATATTGTCATTTTCAAAACAACGTACTACATGGCCAATAGCATCAGTTTCACGGATGTTTGCTAGAAATTTGTTTCCTAAACCTTCACCTTTAGATGCACCAGCTACCAAACCAGCAATATCAACGAATTCCATAGTGGTTGGAAGTACGCGTTCTGGTTTTACAATAGCGCTAAGTTGATCAAGGCGAGGATCAGGTACGGGTACTACACCAGTATTTGGTTCAATAGTACAAAAAGGGAAGTTAGCAGCTTCAATACCTGCTTTGGTCAGTGCATTAAATAAAGTTGATTTTCCAACGTTGGGTAAGCCAACGATACCACATTTAAATCCCATAATTTTTACCTGTTTTGGTTGGTGTATATTTGATTGGTACGACAATAATTTATGTATTTAGTAAATTATTGTCAAAATAAGTTTGGATTACACCCCTTTAAAGGCATGTAAGCGTTGTTGGGCTTTATGTAAGCCTTCAGTCTGCCAAATATCAAAGCAACGACTTGCTTCATCAATAGCATTATCAATAAGGATTTGCTCGCTACTTGGTGCTTTACCGAGTACATGACCGGTAACTTTATCTCGATGACCAGGGTGACCGATACCAATACGTAAACGATAGAAATCTTTATTATTTGCCATACGCGCAATAATATCTTTTAAGCCATTATGACCACCATGACTACCACCTTGCTTTATTTTAATACAACCAGGAGACATATCTAATTCATCATGTGCAATAAGCATATTATCTACAGGGATACGAAAAAAATTTGCTAAAGGAGCAACAGATTGGCCACTTCGGTTCATGAAGGTAGTTGGAATGATTAAGTGAACTAGTTCACCACCAATTAATCCTTTACCATAAATGCCGGAGTATTTTTTTTCAGGGCGGAGGGTAATATTGTTGCGCTGTGCTAGTTCTTCTACAAACCAAACACCGGCATTGTGACGTGTTTTTGTATATTCGGGGCCAGGATTACCTAGCCCCGCAATCAACTTAATAGTCATATTAACTATTCATCTTTATGTTAAATAGCTAACTGAATAAATATTGATTATTCAGTAGCTGCATCTTCAGAAGCGGCTTCATCTTCGTCATCACTACTTTGCGCTTTAGCAGCGTTAGCAGTAACAACAGCTTGATCGTGAGCTTCGCCTTTTGCTAATTCATCTGATGTTACACCTTTAGGTAATTTAATGTCAGATAAATGTAGTGTTTGACCAACTTCTAAATCAGCTAGGTCAACTTCAACAAACTCAGGTAAATCTTTTGGTAAACAAGAAATAGCAATTTCTGTAACATGATGAGCTACAGTAGCACCAAGCTTAACAACGTTCTCTTCATTAAGGAAGTGAATCGGAGCGTTCGTATGGATAGCATGTTTTGCATCAATACGAATAAAATCTAAATGCATAATAATGTTTTTGTACGGGTGACGTTGCATATCTTTAATTAGACATTCAACAGGCTTGCCGTCAACATTTAATGTTAATACGTGAGAATAGAAAGCTTCTTCTAATTGAGCACGTAAAACATTTTTGTGTTCTAAAGTCAAAGAAATAGATTCTTTGCCTTCACCGTAAAGGATAGCAGGAACTTTATTCGCGTGACGTAGGCGGCGGCTCGCACCTTTCCCTAAGTCTGTACGTACTTCTGCATCCAAAGTAAATAAATCAGTCATGATATATACTCTTATATTGTATAAAAAATTTAATCTTGTTTTTTGCGACCAAAAACAAGGATGTTTGCTTTTTAACTCGTTTAATCGTTAATAAAGACGATTATCTAGATAAAAAGGCGCGGCATGATAACACTAGCCTTAGTGTAAAGCTATCAATTATTAACTCTGTTGTTAATTGATAATAAAAAAGCAGATATTAAAAAAATAATATCTGCTTTTTATATTCAATGGAGCACTAACTTTTAGTGATCAAACATCGCTGAAATCGATTCTTCGTTACATACACGACGAATGGCTTCACTTAACATACCGCTTAATGTTAATTGACGAACCATTTTAAGCTTTTTAATCTCTTCTGATAATGGAATTGAATCAGTTACAACAACTTCATCAATAACAGAATTTCTAAGATTTTCAGCAGCATTTCCTGATAAAACAGGATGAGTAGCATAAGCAATAACACGTTTTGCGCCATGTTCTTTTAATGCTTCTGCTGCTTTAGCTAATGTACCGCCGGTATCAATCATATCATCAACAATAATACAATCACGGCCTTCTACATCACCAATAATATGCATTACTTGTGCAACGTTAGCTTTCGGACGACGTTTATCGATAATCGCTAGGTCAGCATCATCAAGTAATTTGGCAACAGCACGAGCACGAACAACACCACCAATATCAGGAGAAACAACAACCGGGTTATCTAACTCACGGTTTTTCATATCTTCTAATAAAATAGGGGTACCAAAAGCATTATCAACAGGTACGTCGAAGAAGCCTTGAATTTGTTCTGCGTGTAAATCAACCGTTAATACACGGTCAACACCAACGCTTGATAAGAAATCAGCAACTACTTTTGCTGTAATTGGCACACGAGCACTACGTACACGTCTGTCTTGGCGAGCATAACCAAAATAAGGAATAACGGCAGTAATTCTGCCAGCTGATGCACGACGAAATGCATCGATCATCACAATTAATTCCATTAGGTTATTATTAGTAGGTGCACAGGTAGATTGAATGATAAAAACATCGCTACCGCGAACATTTTCATTTATTTCAAAACTTATTTCACCATCGCTAAAACTACCAATTTTGGCGTCGCCTAAAGTAATATATAAGCGATTTGCTATTTGCTTGGCCAGTTCAGGGGTGGCATTACCCGCAAAAATCTTCATGTCAGGCACAGTCAGTTCCTCAGAAACTTTTGACATTAATCGTAGTAGCTAAAATTCACGCGTATTGAGAGCGTTCATTCTAACAAATTATTTGATTCGTTATTTTTCTAAACTCTCGAAAACAGAAGTAAAGGGTGATTTATTAAGGCCTTGGGCAACAAAAGATTCTATCCCTAAAGGAAGTTTTTTTTGTAATTCAATGGCTTCTTTCTCACTAGAAAAACGTGAGAAAACACAAGCACCTGTTCCTGTCATTCTAGACGGTGCGTATTCTATCAACCAAGCTAGTAGCTTGGCAACCTCATCGTAATGTTTAATTACCATAATTTGACAATCGTTATGATACTTATCATCGTTAAATAAATCTTTATCACAATAGATTGAGTCAAAATTGTTAGCTGTTAATTTAGTTGTTTTTCTTGGTAAGTCGGGTGAGGTAAAAACACTGACAGTTGAAATACTGATGTTGGGTTTGCTGACTAAATACCAACATTCTTCAGGTGCTACAGGGGTTAGCTTTTCCCCAATCCCTTGGGCGAAGGCAGAAAATCCGTGTATAAAAATTGGTACATCAGCACCTAAAGTAACACCTAATTTTGCCAGTTCATTTGTTGATAAATGACAGTCCCAAAGGTAATTTAATGCAACTAAAATCGTCGCAGCATTGGAAGAGCCGCCGCCTAAACCACCACCCATAGGTAGTTTTTTATCAATACGTATTTTTGCACCCAACGACTTTAATATAATAGCCTGTTGTTCGGACTCAGCTTGATTAATTACTTCTTGTTTAAGTAACAATGCTGCTTTTACAATTAAATTATCTTCATTTTTCACACCATCAATAGGTGTTAATAGATCAATCGTTGCGTCATCAGTAACTGATATTTCTATTGTGTCGCTATAATCCAGAAATTGAAATAATGTTTCTAGTTCATGATAACCATCGCTACGTTGCCCTACGACATGTAAAAATAAGTTTAATTTTGCTGGTGATGGGAACGAAAAAAATTTATTCGTGTATTTATTAATACTATTGTTCATTTATATTGACTTAAATTCTGAAGCTAAAGGGAATTAAATGTTGCGATCAATCAATAAAATGCCAATTTTTAACAGCTATTTTTATTAATAAATCATCTTTTTCTATTGTAAATTGAGTGGCCATGTTTATGTTATTAAAATATTCATAGTTAGCGTATGTTATTTGCCATAATTCGTTATTGTAATAACTTGATATATTTACAGGTAAACGTGTAATTTCATTAATTTGAAGCTTGTCATCTGCTTGATATGGTAAGCCTTTTAACCAAAAGTTTAATGCTTGTGTCGGTAAAGTTAGGCCGGTTAGAGAATATATTAAGTTTGATAAATTTGTACCTCGATACTCTTTACCGTCGACTTTAATTAAATGTTGATTTTTATTAGATTTTAGATGAAGAACATTAATGCCTAAGTAACTCGTTAAATTCAATTCTTGTGTGTGTTGCTTTTCATTTACTTGCCAAATTAATGAGGCGCTTTCACGTTTACTTTTGTTTTGTAGCTGTTGAATAAAGGCTATTTTCCCGTTTAATTGCCATGCACTTTTGCTCAATAGTTGGGCTGATCTTTGCTGTTCTGTCATTATTTCATGGTGATTTTGTGATGGTGTAATAGGCTTAGTGGCACAGCCAGAGACGAGGAAACTGATAAGCAATAGTATTCTGAATAATGAAGGAGATAATCTTAACATTTTTTGTAGCGCCACTAAAAATAGATAAGTATTTGAACACAGCAATTTATGCAATTCAACAAGATAACTTTTTTACTCTGTGCAATTCCTTTTAATTAGCGCGGTTATTTTGTAAAATATTCATTATTATTGTGATATTTATCACAGATCATATTTTAAAAGTGACGTTTGCATTATACTTACGTCGTTACTAAGTAAAATATCAATAGGTTTATTACATTGTCCATAGTTGCTGTTGGAATTAATCACAAAACTGCCCCTGTTGCGGTAAGAGAGAAAATATCTTTCAACCCAGATAGGCTTTCTGCTGCCTTACAAGAAATGTTATCAGCAGTAGGGTGCCGTGAAGTCGCTATTTTATCGACTTGCAATCGAACTGAGCTATATATTGTGCAAGAGGGAGATTTTAAAGTAACTCAAGCACGCTTAGTTGAATGGCTAGAAAGTTATCACAATGTTCCTGCTTCTATTATTTTACCTAGTCTCTATTGGCATCAGGATAAACATGCTGTTAATCATATGATGCGAGTCGCATGTGGCTTAGATTCTTTAGTATTAGGTGAGCCTCAAATTCTAGGGCAAATGAAACAAGCCTATAGCCAAGCTAAGGCTGCCGGCTCTATGGCCTTAGTAATGGACAGACTATTTCAACGTACTTTTGGTGTGGCGAAACAAGTCCGTACAGATACAGAGATTGGTGCAAGTGCTGTTTCTGTTGCCTTTGCTAGTGTTAATTTAGCTAAACATATTTTTGCCAGCTTAAGTAAAACCAAAGTTTTACTTGTTGGTGCAGGTGAAACAATAGAATTAGTTGCTAAACATTTATATGAAAATAACGTAGGAAAAATTACGGTTGCTAATCGTACTATTGAACGCGCTGAAGTAATGGCGAAGAAAATTGGTGCTGAAGTTATTACGCTAGCACAAATTCCTGAACACATGTGTCGAGCAGATATTGTTATTAGCTCAACAGGCTCTACTTTGCCAATTATTGGTAAAGGTATGGTTGAACAAGCCATTGCGAAAAGGCGTCATCAACCTATTTTTATGGTTGATTTAGCTGTACCTCGAGACATAGAAGAGCAAGTAGGTGATTTAGATGATGTGTTTTTATATACCGTTGATGACTTGCAAAGCATTATTGCGCAAAATTTAGAGAATCGTCGTAAAGCTGCCGTGGAAGCAGAAAGTATTGTTGATAATCAATCTGATGTCTTTATGTCGTGGCTTCGAGGGTTAAATACTCAAGATACCGTGATTAATTTTAGACAACAGTGCTTACGTGAGCGTGATCAACTACTTGAAAAAGCATTGATACAATTAAAAAGTGGTAAAAATTCAGAAGCCGTTATCGGTGAATTAGCGACTAAATTAACGAATAAATTTATGCATGCGCCGACGAGTGCCCTACAATCGGCTGCACAAGGCGGTGAATTAGATAAGTTAATTTATCTTCGCGACATATTTAATATCGACAATTCAGAGTAGGTTTCAACGTCATAAGTTGTAAGGTACATCTGATAGTAAAACTAATCCTCTCTGACAATAAACTAGCTGCTGTAGAAAAATAATGTCTGTGCTAGAATAACCTCAGTTTAGTTTTCCTTAGTTTAAAACCTAGTGTAAACCCCCTTTTATAAGAAAGATTATTTTAATGAAATCGTCCGTTTATCAAAAACTTGAAGCTTTAGCTGAGCGCTTTGAAGAAGTTCAAGCCTTATTATCCGATCCTGAAACTATTAGTGATCAAGAAAAATTTCGTGCTTTATCACAAGAATTCAAACGTTTGGATGAAGTAACCTCCGTATTTCATCAATACCAAACTGCAGAAGATGATTTTGCCACTGCAGAATTAATGCTTAAAGATGATGATCCTGATATGCGTGAAATGGCGCAAGAAGAATTTAAAGAAGCTAAAAAGGCTGTTACCGATCTAGCTGAAGAATTACAAATTCTCTTACTACCACGTGATCCTAATGATGATAATAACTGTTTTGTTGAGATTCGCGCTGGTGCCGGTGGTGATGAAGCGGCTATTTTTGCGGGTGATTTATTTCGTATGTACAGTCGTTATGCCGAAAAGCAAGGTTGGAAAATTGAAGTAATGAATACCAACGAAAGTGAGCAGGGCGGTTATAAAGAATTAATTATGAAAATTAATGGTGAAGGTGTTTATGGACACATGAAATTTGAATCCGGTGGTCACCGTGTTCAACGTGTTCCTGAAACTGAATCTCAAGGTCGAGTCCACACGTCAGCATGTACCGTAGTTGTTATGCCGGAAATTCCTGAGTCGCAAGCCATTGAAATTAATAAAGCTGATTTAAAAGTTGATACTTTTAGAGCGTCAGGAGCGGGTGGTCAGCATGTTAACAAAACTGATTCAGCAATTCGTATTACGCATATTCCTTCTGGTGTTGTGGTTGAATGTCAAGATCAGCGCTCGCAACATAAAAACCGTGCTCAAGCTATGTCTGTATTACAAGCAAGGTTACAACAAGCTGAAGATGAGAAGCGTCGTAGTGAAGAAGAGTCTTCTCGTCGTAACTTAGTAGCAAGTGGTGACCGTTCTGAGCGTATTAGAACGTATAACTTTCCTCAAGGCCGCATGAGTGATCACCGTATTAATTTAACTCTATACCGTTTAAATGAAATTATGGAAGGTAGTCTACAGTTGATTATGGAGCCTATTATGCAAGAAAATCAAGCTGATTTATTGGCTGAGCTTGCTGAGCAACATTAATCTGTGGCTAATTTATTATCATCGGCGTCCTACCAAGTACGATTAATTGGTGATAACACGATTGCTAATTTAATTAAACAAGGCTACGCACTGTTAGAAGAAACTTCTGATAGTGCCAAGCTTGATGTCGAAATTTTATTATCTTTTGTCCTTAACAAAGACCGTAGTTATTTACTTACTTGGCCTGATAAATTACTCAGTGATGAACAATTACATTCATTTCTACAGATACTTGTTCGTCGTATTCAAGGCGAGCCAATAGCGTACATTACCGGTATAAAAGAGTTTTGGTCATTACCTTTATCTGTATCTAAAGCAACACTTATTCCTCGACCTGATACTGAAACCTTGGTTGAATCAGTGCTTGAGCAATTTCAGAATAAAGAAAACATTCGTTGCCTTGATCTAGGTACAGGCACTGGGGCTATTGCATTAGCTTTAGCAAGTGAAAACCCAACATGGAATGTCAGTGGCCTTGATTTTAATATGGAAGCGGTAACGCTAGCACAACTTAATGCAAAGAACTGTCGATTACCACAGGTCACTTTCTTTCAAAGTGATTGGTTCTCTAATGTAGAGGCAAATAAAAAATTTGATTTAATTGTTTCAAATCCACCTTATATTGATTGCGATGATCATAATTTAACACAAGGTGATGTTCGCTTTGAACCGGACTCTGCACTTATTGCTAAGGAGAATGGTTTGGCTGATATAAAGCATATTGCGACACTAGCACGTAGCTTTTTAACGGTGAAAGGACAATTATTTTTTGAACATGGTTTTGCTCAAGGAGAGGACGTTAGAAATATATTAACTGGATTAGGCTTTGATAATCCGAAAACAGAACAGGATTTAAATGGCCATGATCGTATTACATGGGCTACTTTTTTAAATAAATAAATAAAATAATAACAGGAGTTAATTATGTTTAAACATATACATATGACCTTAGCAGTAGTGAGTATAAGTTTTTTAACTTTACGCTTTATATGGTTACTAGCTAATTCACCTAAATTGCAAGCTAAGTGGGTAAAAATCACCCCCCATATTATTGATACATTATTGCTAACGCTTGGCGTAATTATGGCTGTTCAATATTCAATTAACCCGTTTGAGCAGTTATGGTTAGGAGAAAAATTATTAGCAATAGTTGCCTATATATTCACGGGTTATTATGCGCTGAAGCTTGCTAGAAATAAATTTATGCGAATTTTAGGTTACTTTGGTGCTGTTGGATGGTTTATGTTAATAATGAAACTAGCCATGACACGCGAAGCAATCTTTTTCTTATAATAATACTAATAACACTACTAATTAAACATTATGAATACATTGTTGCTTTCCGAAATTCAATCTCAAGAAAAAGATTTATTAGAAACACTGGTGTTACTTGAAGATTATATTTTTAAGGTTAACTCAGCTGAACAGTTTATAAGTAGTTTTGATCCGTCACTTGATACTTTAGAAACTATTATTGAACAATGCCAAGCTGTTATTGCCGAAATTGTATCGCCTTTAGATAAAAGTGAAGTGTTAATGAATGAACTTTTCTATCAACACCTATTTATTGATAATCATAAAAAACATTGGCCGATAAGCGCTTTTAAAGTGGCAGCTAGTTTAAATCAACGTTCAATGTCGCCTATTGTTAAAGCAGTTCTTCTTTGCGAAATTATCAATGCTTGCGATTTTAGTGCTGATATAGTTTTTGTACCAAATAAAGTTATGGTTCGTCTTTGTTGTGATGAGCAATATGCTATTATTTTTGATCCTGTTACAGGAGAATCTTTAGATTGGCACGAACTTGATTTACGTCTTGAAGAGCTTGAGGGGGACCCTAGTCAACATGAATTTTCTAGCATGAATAGAGAAGCCATTTTGGCAGAGCATTTAAGTGCATTAAAGAATGCTTTAATTCGTGATAAGGCTTTTGAACAAGCATTATCATGTGTTGATTTATTACTGTCATTAAATCCTGACGATCCACTTCAACGCCGTGATCGTGGCTTTTTGCTTCACCAGTTAGATTGCTTTAAAGTAGCGGTTGATGATTATCGTTATTTTGTTGAGAAGTGTCCAAAAGATCCTGCGGCACAATTATTAAAAGCGCAACTTGATAACATTACATTAAGTGAAACTACTTTTCATTAATCCCTTTTATTTATAAATAGCTATTTATACAGTTAAAAAAATAGGAAAATAAATGTCTACCTCTTTGGCTATGCCACTAATAACAAATGATGCCGTTGTATTAGGTTTACTTTCGCTGATTTTAGGTTTTATTTTTTATACTTCCAATAGTCAACATCCTGTTTGGAAGAAGTTTTATCAATATGTACCCGCATTATTGCTTTGTTATTTACTTCCTTCATTATTGAATACTTTTGGTATTGTTAGTGCCCAAGTCAGTAGCGTTGATGATATTGCAAAATATTATTTATTACCTGCTTGCTTAGTTTTATTAACACTAAGTATTGATATTAAAGCGATTGCAGCGCTCGGTAATAAAGCAATTATTATGTTTCTTACAGGTACTGTTGGTATTGTTATTGGTGGACCGATAGCCTTATTAGCAGTGTCTGCCGTTTGGCCTGAATTAATAGGTGTAACTGGCCCTGATGCAGTATGGCGTGGTATGGCTTCATTAGCTGGTAGTTGGATTGGTGGCGGTGCAAATATGCTTGCTATGAAAGAAATTTATGGTGCTGACGGTAAAATATTTACCATCATGGTAACCGTTGATATTGTTGTTGCTAATCTATGGACGGCTTGTTTGCTTTATTTTGCTGCTAACCATAAGCGTATTGATGCGAAAAGTGGTGCTGATACCTCGGGCATTGATAGACTCATTGATAAAGTTGAACATTTTGAACGCAATAATGCGAGACGGTTTGAGCTAAAAGATCTTATGCTTATTATTGCTATTGGTTTTGGCGCTACCGGTATAGCCCATTTTGCTGCCGACTTATTAGTACCTTTTTTCACAACCAATTACCCTGAATTAGAAAAATTCAGCTTACACAGTAAATTATTCTGGGTTATCGTTTTAGTAACGGCCATTGGCTTAACATTGTCCTTTACTAAAGCAAGACAACTTGAAGCTGCTGGCGCGTCAAAAATAGGTAGTAGCTTTCTTTATATACTTGTTGCCACCATCGGTTTACATATGGATGTTACACAAGTGGTTGAAGCACCAAAATATGTTGTTATCGGCCTAATCTGGATGGCAATACATGTCATTTTATTGTTAATTGTTGGTCGAATGATCAAAGCGCCTATATTCTATTTAGCCGTAGGTAGCCAAGCGAATGTTGGTGGAGCTGCTTCTGCTCCTGTTATTGCTTCGGCATTTCATCCTTCATTAGCACCTGTTGGGGTGTTATTAGCGGTATTAGGTTATGTTTTAGGTACCTATATGGCGTGGATGTGTGGACAATTGCTACGTATTATTGGCAGTTAACGTGTAAAATTTTATTTTGTATTTTTATTTTATAGATAACATTTTTAAATCGATTTTTTATTAGATTCTTTATTAGGAAGTATAATGACAATAAAGTCAGTTAAAGTAAGTGGTATTGATGTAGCCAATGATAAACCATTTGTACTATTTGGTGGTATGAACGTACTTGAATCTCGTGACTTAGCCATGAAAATTGCGGAGCATTATGTTGAAGTAACGCAGAAATTAAATATTCCATATGTATTTAAAGCATCTTTTGACAAAGCTAACCGCTCTTCTGTCAACTCTTATCGAGGACCAGGCTTAGATGAAGGTTTGAAGATATTTGAAGAAATCAAATCAACGTTTAATGTGCCGATCATCACTGATGTTCATGAGCCTTACCAAGCACAACCGGTAAGTGAAGTTGTTGATGTTATTCAACTACCAGCTTTTCTTGCCCGACAAACAGATTTGGTTGTTGCTATGGCTAAAACCGGCGCTGTTATTAATGTGAAGAAACCACAATTTCTAGCTGCTCATGAAATGAAGCATATTATTACTAAGTTTGGTGAAGCTGGTAACGAAAATATTTTACTTTGCGAGCGCGGTAGTTGTTACGGCTATAACAATCTTGTTGTTGATATGTTAGCAATGGATGAAATGCGAAGCTATGCCCCTGTTATTTTTGATGCAACGCATTCATTACAAAAACCAGGTGGTAGAAGTGATAGTGCTGACGGACGTCGTGCACAAGCGGCTCAATTAACACGTAGCGGTATGGCAATTGGTATTGCAGGTTTGTTTATAGAAGCGCATCCAGATCCATCTGCAGCTAAATGTGATGGTCCTTGTGCATTACCACTTGATAAACTTGAACCTTACTTAGCGCAAATGAAAGCGATTGACGATTTAGTAAAAGGGTTTGACCCATTAATCACCGATTAATTGTCAGCTATAAAGACAGTGACGGTGTTTCGTCCTGAAATACGTTGACGGTTTTAATGGAAGGCCAGTAGCTTTTGCTTCTGGCCTTTTTTGTTTTTTAAACCGTTCAGTTTTGATGTTTAACTTGGTTAACTGGTTGATTTAAATCTTTTTTATGTAAAGGTTGTTTTTTAAGAGGGGGAAGGTAATCAATAAATAGTTTGTCTTTCAAGAGGTTTATTTCATGTTGCATAACAATCGCTAGAAAATCATCATTTTCAATTGTTATGTCTTTTTCTTTACTATCAAGTACTTATAAGGTGTTAGTTGAAATATCAGTGTTGTTCAAATGTGAGTGGCTGTCCTTTGTAATTTTTTTAAAATCCATGTCACTGACCTCGTTGATTTAGTTGTGATTACTTACACTTAAAATTTATGATGAATGTTGTCAAATGGACTAATCGTTCCAGCATGCCTTTCACCAATGACGTGCGTGTAGAGCTCAGTTGTTCTTAAGTCAGAATGCCCAAGTAGTGTTTGCACTGTTCTTATGTCCGTTCCATTAAGTAATAAAGCCGTTGCAAAGCTATGACGAAATGTGTGTGCTGATACTTTCTTAGGAATCTTTGCTTTTATAACAGCTTGTCGTAAATGTCGAGTTAGCGTTGATGGATGAAGATGGTGGCGACAAATATATCCATCGATAGGATGTTCACAACGAGTGGAGGAAGGGAAAATATATTGCCATGCAAAATTTTTCATTGCTGTTTTATATTTTCTATGTAGTGAAGCTGGTACTGATGTTAAACCAAATCCATCAAGCAAATCTTGTTTGTGTATAACTTCAACATGATTTATTTGATCTGTAATTATTTCATTAAGCGCTTTAGGTAATATTGTTAATCTATCTTTTTGGCCTTTTCCTCTAAAAATAAATATAGCTTGATTTGAAAAATCGATATCTTTTATTCGTAACCTCAATACTTCATTCAACCGTAAACCCGAACCATACAAAATAGAAATGATTAATTGATAGGGCATTTTTAAGTTAGCAATAATAGCAGCTACTTCATTTGCAGAAAGCACCGTTGGAATATTTTTAGGTCGCTTAGCGTATGAAAAAATTAAACCATCAAATTGTTGATCTAACATGTGCTTATACATGAAAACTAACGCGCATAAAGCTTGATTTTGTGTAGCTGCACTAACACGGCGATTGACCGCTAAATGAGTTAAAAAGTGGTTTATTTCTGCTGCACCCAACTCTTTGGGGTGACGTTTGTCATTAAACATAATGAAAAATTTAACCCAATATAAATAACTTTTTTCTGTTTGTAAGCTATAGCGTTTAGCTCGAATTACATCTCGAAGAGACTGTAAAAAAGGAGATTTTATGATCATAAAAAAACACCTCACTAAACTGTATGTATATACAGTTATAATATATTTTCCCTAAAAACGCAATTTTTTATGTAGAAAGTGAGCATTAATATGCTCACTTTCTACATAGGTAAAATTTTAATTTATTGATTTTTAGTATTTAATTTTTTAAGCACTGCGTCATACTCAGCACAAAATAGCTGAGTATGACGCAGTGCTTAGTTTCTACAAACTTAATGTTTAAAATAAAACCACCTGTTTAACTATAAAGCTTTGACAAGTAATAATTTAATTATTATTGTTTTGTTATTCTTTTATTTCATAATCCGTTACTATCGTGAATTATGGATAATATACTGTTAGGGCTCTTCGTCGCTAGTCATCACTTTGACATTCGAATCTAATTAGATAGATTTTTTAGTTGCTCAATAATATTAAAAGCATTTTCTGTTTTTTTAATTTGGTCTTGAGTGTTTCCATTTGCAATAGCTGAATCTAATCTTTTACGCATAGACTCTAATAAATCATATTTAATTTCTGGATCTTGGTTCATGCTAGTTGGCGCCATTAAGAATAAACTATCAGTCGAAGAAATTAATTTATTATCCACCAAGTTAGAAACCATATCACCCATTTCATTTTGGGATATATTACTAACATCAAATTTTTTGGCTATCTCTTGCCAATTTTTTTTTGCATTTAAACCAGCATTACTTATATCCACAGTATCTGTTGTTAATGCTTTATTTTCAGTTATTCTGTCCGCATTGCTTAACATGTTATAACTTGGGCTTTGTGTTTTATAAATTTGATTTAATTGAGCGCTATTGTTTATATGCATGAAAAATTCCTTATTTAAATATAAAATCAGCGGTTATTATAATTTACTAAGCAAAAACCTAACCAACTATACATTGCGCAATATATTGCATAAAATCGTATTTAATAATTAATTTATTGGTTTAACAGGAAAACATTTGCCACCTAATAGGTAATTGTGGCAAGTATTGTGCTATTCAAGCCCTAACAAGCCACTCAAGCAGGACAAATAACAGTTGGTTTTTGCTCCTTCGTCGCTTATTTTAACCAACTATCATTTGCCTCTTAGTGGGGCGTTAGCACCCTAGGTGGTTTTAAAAAAGACCATAGGGATTTATGATAAAAAACCAGAAAAATCCCTCGTTTAAGTTTTTTCTTCGGTGAGTAATTGTGGTGAGATTTGTTGTATTATCAAGGGTAATCGCTTCACTTTTCTGCCCTTTTTTTGTACAATCCCATATCGCTTTGTCATGAGGCGGGTTATAGTTTTTATATTGTATAAAAAGACATTTGGTGGTGATTTATTTCCTTGATTTCTTAAATGAAATCGTGGGTAAATCATCAAGTTAAATCGTGCCAGCCTACAGTAAGTACTACGTAAGCAGGTTGTGCTAACAAGTACCACCAGCGGACATTTTACTCCGTCGCTTTTTTATGTTTCCGCTTCGCTATAACATAAAAAATCAACTCCATAAAATGCAGCTGTGGTAAGCGTTAGCTGCAATCTACACACGGAGGTTATGTGTCTATTCAAGAAGTTAAGGTAACTCTGGAGGAGTTGCAATCACTAGAACAAGATCAAATACTCAGTTCATGTAAAAGTCCTGTGTATTATGAATTAGAGTCAGCTTTTGGGAGTGTTAAAGGCTCTAATGCCGCAAAGTTGCTATCTGCCGCTTGTTCGATGCACCTAAAACCTGAAAATCCGAAAGCGCCATTTTCACCTAAGTTTATAATGCAAGACCGCAGAGGTCTTATTGCCAATGATTTTTCTAAAGAGTCTTTAAATGCACTTTCTCAATTTTGTCGCTCCGTGACAATACCTGAGTTACAAGCACGGTTAGCAGATATTTCTTGGGTTACTAAAGTTGGAAGTGTTGATCATGCATATATAGCAATAGAGGCATATCTTGAATCAGCAAAACAACTATTAGCTATAGGTGAATCATGGGTATATCCAGCAGAGAGAATCGAGCGAGCCTTAAGGTTAAGCTGTATGTTCAGAAGAGACACACAGCGACCTGATTTATTCAAAAAACTAGCAGGCTTTATTATATCTGAGGTAGATAGTAAAAAATTAGATGATTCTCCTTTTTATGCATTACGCCTATTGAAGTTATCACATGAATGTGGCGTTGGAGATGATGACTGGATTCTTAATACAGCAGAGGAAATCGCTCAAACTCGTTTTAAATTAGGTGATACTAGAACAGCTATAAATGGATGGGAGTGCGCACTAAACTCTGCTAGCTCAACTCGAAATAAAAGTAAACAGCAAGATATATGGAGAGAAATAGCAGCTTGCCACGTTAAAGGTTCAGAGTTTCAAGATGGTGGACTGATAGCTGCCGGATGCATACTTAAAGCAATAGATGCATTGTCTAAAGTTCCTAATACTAGACAAGAAAGACTTGAACTATATGAGACAATGAGGGATCACCAAATTGAATCTCTACATCAACTTCATGAGTTTTCAACGCCAGCACAAGACATTAGTGAAATTGTTCATCAAGCAAAGATGCAAGTCCAAGGTAAAGATTTCTTTGATATGCTTTTTAGGCTTGGTGTTTTGGTGTCAAGACCTACAGATATTAACAAGCTGAAAGAGCAAGCAATCGAACAGATGCAAAGTAGTATTGCATGGATGTTTGGTGGAACGCATATAGATCACGAAGGTATCACAGTTGCAACTGTTCCCGCTGGTATGGGACTAAATGAGAGTCAAGATGGCCCTGTTACTTGGGCTACGATGATGAAAAATATTGGAATTGATCATCAATTAGCTGTCCAAGGGCAGATACGGCCAGCCCTAAATGAGCTAATGACTCAGCACCATGTTTCTGAATATGCTCTAGAATCGATTTTGAAAAATAATCCGTTCATACCATATGGGCACGAATATTTTTATATTAAAGGGATTACGTTCGGCCTTGAAGGAGACTTCCTAAGTGCGTGTCATATTCTTATTCCACAGATTGAAAATTCACTTAGGTACGTGGCACGAAGTCAAGGAGAGGAACCAACAACATTGCATGGTGATGGTTCTCAAGAAAGAAGTGGCCTGAAATTTTTATTAGATCATCCTGTTATTATTGAAGTTTTAGGTCAAGATATTGTCGGAAATCTTCAAGCGATTCTAATAGATAAGATATATGGAGACTTAAGAAACCAAATGTCTCATGGCTATATGCCGGCAGGTCACTTTTATGGCGTAGCACCGATTTTTCTTTGGTGGTTAGTTTTACATATTGTTATGTTGCCTTTAGGTAGTCACTGGAAACAGAACTACAAACCAGAAGATGCAGCTAACAAAGCCATTAAGTCGGATTCGTAACAGTTGGCTCGGTTCCACTTCGCTACACATTATAGCCAACTGTTACTCACCGCTTATGGCGGCGTTAAGTTTTTATCGAGTATATTTGTAACATCAACTAAGGGAATAATATGGCCATTTCTGATGGAGACGCAAAATTATTATGGGGAAGAGCCGCAGGAATTTGCTCGAACCCTAATTGTCAAGCAGATCTCACAGCAATATTACAAGAAACTAGAAGCTATAATGTTGGTGAAATGGCGCATATCGTAGCTAGGAGTGAAAAAGGTCCTCGCGGGGTAATTGGTGGGGGTGCTGATACATATGAGAACCTAGTTCTCCTATGCCCAACATGCCATCGTCATATTGATAAATCCCCAGAAGGAACATTTACCGTTGAACAGCTATTTCAATGGAAAGAAACTCATGAATCTAATATAAGATCTGTTAATAGTGATGTCATTTTTTCTACTTTTGATGAACTAAAGGAAGAAGTGTCAAAACTATTATATGAGAATCATATGCTATGGGAGAGCTATGGCCCCAATTCAAAAGTAGCGGAAGAAGATCCAGGCTCAAATGCTTTTAAAGTTTGGGAGTTGAGGAAACTAGATTCAGTTATACCAACTAATCTAAAAATAATAAATCTAATTGAAACCAACAAATCTCTTCTTGCTATTCAAGCCTTCAAAGCATTTATTAAATTTAAAACACATGCTTCATCTTTTGAAGCAAACCAGTATGAGCGTATAGATAACTATGTCACCTTCCCAAAGGAGTTTAGTGAGGTATTTGAATTATGAGGAATGGAACTAATACTTGGAATGTACCGTTTAGTCACATAATGTGGCTAAACCGCCTTTTAGAACAACATGATAATTTATCGGCCATCACTAGAAGTGAAGATATTCTTTTTGAAGTAACTAGAAAGGCACAAGGTGACAACTTACGTATCTTATGTTTGAGAGAATATACTATGGGTTTAACTATGGTTCAAAGGGCGCAAGCAGAGTTTGGGCATATAGACATCATATATATTGGTGGTGGCTGGAATAGTTATACTATGGAAGCCAAACAATATTGTTTAGATTCAAACATTGGTATGTTTATATCCGGTGAAATGGCAGGAGCATTGTGGAAAAGTGACTTTTGGAATTACCACAAAAAAGATCGAGAAGGAAATCCAATCTACTCTATTAAAGCATCGTGATTTATATGGTGTTTTTGGTTTTGGTTCTTTCTTTCGGTCTGATAAATATAATGATATAGATTTATTGTTAGTATCAACCCCAGATGCTAAGTCGCCATTGAATACATACTTGGAAGCTAAAAAAGATTTGGATATGTTGTCTAACAAAATCGAAATACAAATTGATATAACTTTTCTCACTTACAGTGAGTTTTTAAACAAACCATTGTTGGAACACGATAACCTATCTGAAGTTTTGCGTAAAAAAACTTAACAAGTTGCTTTAACGGACAAAAAACAGCTGGCTTTTGCTCGTTCCTCGCTAATTTTAGCCAGCTATTTTATTGCCGCTTAGCAAAGCGTTAGCTAGCAAAGGATCTCGTCAGGCTTATGAGTAAATGGATATTTGCTTTAATTCAATTTTTACCTTTATCTACGTTTGCTACTTTCGCATTTTGGAATGGTGCTCCATCTAACGATCGTTGGCTTGAAGCTTTTCAGCTAGGAGCTTTGCTAGGCTTAATTCAACTAATCATTTTACTGCCTCAGAAAAAACCTCTAAATCGCTTAGTTTTAGCTGGTAATATTTACCTAATTCTTGGAGGTTTAGCCGCTTTCTTTCAGCAATGGTGGTATTTGAACATTTACGACTCATTGCGCGAATCAGCTATTATCATATTAATGGTTATTGTTGGCAGCTTAACCACCTTTGCCTCATCTTCAGGCTTTATTGCTGTCAAAGGCAGTAACCGTAAATTTTCCGTTTATTTACTTTTAGCGTCAATTTCAATGATTCCGTTTGCAATTATTTTTGAGGGTAATCGTACTTTTGCGGCTGTTTTGCCCATTATATTTTTGGCAATACTACAGCGCTATTTATCATACATTGCCAAACGAGTACTTGTGTCGCAAAATGCTAGCTAACAAGCTGTTAAACAAGGACAAAAAACAGTTGGTTTTTGCTCCTTAAAATTAACTAAGACACTCACTTATAATTGATAAATTCAAACCTCTTGCCTATGGTTAAATAACAATCTAAAGGAAGAGGTTTTTTATTATGGCTACCGCAAGAAAAAGACAAATTAGTTTACAAGATACGCCTTACTATCACTGTATTTCACGCTGTGGACGTAGGGCTTTTTTGTGCGGAGAAGATAAATATACAAGGCAAAGCTTTGAGCATAGAAGGGGTTGGTTAGAAGAGAAGTTATTGGCCTTAATAAAAATTTAAGTGAGTGTCTTTGTTAATTGTGAGTGTCTTTGTTAATTGTGTACGTAGGGCTTTTTTTATGCGGAGAAGATAAATATACAGGTCAAAGCTTTGAGCATAGAAGGGGTTGGTTAGATACTATTTTATGGAACACAAAATTAGAGTGGATGACCACGTTATTCACGCCTAGCATTAAGCCATGCTTAGGTTTGGTTATGGGAAATCATTTAATCTATTTGTACTGTGCATTAGTTACCTAATGCACAGTACAAAATTGAATGGCTAATGTGTGGTTAGTTTGTTAATTATTCCTGCCACTTTTAGCATGAGCCGCCGCACGGAAAATGGTGTTTGTTAATAGCAGGTTCATGCCTTCTAAGTAAGCGCGGTAAGTTGGTGATTGAGTGAAACCAATGACCATGCCTTTACCTTGAGGTTGGTGAACCAACAGTGGTTTGTAAGCCAGTTGCGCTTTATTTTGCTCCCACAAATAACCGCTTGCTAACACTTCATCTTTTGCTGCAAACCAAGCTAAGTTTTTGCCAGAATTTAGCGTGATTGGCGTGTAAATATCTCTACCGTAAGCAACGGTAACTAACTTTTTGTCTATACCAGCTGTGAGCCAATGCTCTTGGTCTACTTCAATATTTGCCAGTACACCAGCTACATAGTCAGGGGAGGTTTCAGCTTCAACAATTGACTTAGCTAAATCGCTTTTGGACTCAAATAACTGTCCTGCTATCTTGTTTTCACTATCATCATTTTTTGAGCTTGGTTTCTCTTTGCGAAATGCATTTTCACGTTTTATGTCTAACAAGCCATATTCAGCATTGGAGGTAAAGCGGTTAGCGCTACCTAAGGCGATTAATGTACCTCCGCCTTGTACCCAATGTTTTAGATTTTCTGCCCCTGATTTACCTAATGCTCTTTGATAGTTGCCCTCTGGTAAAATAAGTACTTGATAGTCACTTAAATCAGCCCATGCGAGCATTGGGGTACGAATAGCGGTAACAGGGTAACCAAGTTGGCGCTCAATCACAAAACGGGTGTTACCAGCACTTAGCTCAGAGGTTGGAGTGTCCCAAGCTATTGCAATTTTCGGGGCGACCATAGGAACCGATTTTCCGCTGCCAAAGCTTGGGCCGTCAGTTACCCAGCTTGTGTTAACGCCTTCAACAATAGCTCCGGTTTGTTTGGCTATGTTGTTAATTTTTGTGAGTAAAGTATCGTCATTTAAGCGAGTTTCAATAACTAAGCTACCAGCAGGATAACTTGATTTACCGTTAAGAACAAAAGCTTCATCAGCACTTTTTAAGTTAATACCAGCTTGTAATGCAGCGGTTAAAAATCTTGCTGAAGCCATATCTCCCCATGCTACCAAGTAAGCTACGCTGGCATTTGGATTAATAACCTTACCAACTAAATTGTGTTGTTGATTTACCTTATTGCTAGCAACCTTAATTTGATCATCACAGGTGTTGGTGTCGACATTAAACATCATAGGTAATGACCAACCCGTTACATCGTAAATTTGATCACCTAAATTGCGCGCTCTGCGTCTTTCTTGCTCTTTAATAAAGTCTTCAGCGATATCAACTTGGTTCGCAAAAGTGGTTTTAACAAACATTCCGCGCGGTTGTGCAGTATCTATAAAGTAACTACCGGCTTTATAATTTACGCCACAGGCTTTAAAGTTAGCGGTTGCCTGCTGAACTTCAACCCCGTGTTTGGCCATTAATGTTGCTAACCTGTGATTACCTTCACGGTTAGTTTCATCGGCCATAATGTAAACTCTTTCTTCGCTTTTTTTACCAGCTGCAATTGCATTACGCTGATATTGATAAAAGTCAGCAAGTATTTTCTTACGGGCGTTAGCTGTACCTTCTGCGGTAGAGATAGATGCAATAAAGTTTCTTTGTACTGTGTTAAGGAAGGTAAGGGTATCGCCAGTTTTCTTTTCAAACAAATGACCACGAGAAGATCCTACTTCATAAGTAGAAGCAGACGCACCATAAAATACCGGCCAGCTGTCACCATATCCTGGATAAAAGGCATCAAAAATTTCACGAGTAAAATAGTCGTGCCCAAATTTATCAAAGTGCTTAGCATGGTTGCGACCAATTGCATCCATGTTGGCTATTTGCTTTTCAGTCATAAATGGATTGAACGGTTGTGCCGCAGGTGCAAAATAAAAGGACTGATCGCCGCCCATTTCATGCAAATCAACGACTACCTGAGGTTTGTGTTTATTGATGACACTCACTTTACCTTGAGTCTCTGGTTGCGTTAGCGCTAGCCAATCTCGGTTCATATCAAATAAATAGTGATTTACTCGTCCTCGTGGCCAAGGTTCGTTATGTTCTGCACTTAATCTATCTGCGCTGTGTTGCATACCTGCGGTGGCGTAATAGCGAGAAACAAAACGCTCTCGTCCATCTGGGTTTTGTAATGGATCAATAAAGACTAGCGTGTTGTCGAGGATGTTTTGATTGGTGCTTTGATTTTGCGCTGCCAGTAAATGATAAGCGGTAAACATTGCAGAATCTGTTGTGCTGATTTCATTGCCGTGCACTGCATACTGTAACCATACAGACGCAGGGAGGTTTTTAATAATATTATCTGCTTGTTTTTTACTGGTGACTCTTGGGTCAGCTAAAGCTTGAGTTCGAGCGGTAATATCATCCAGTGCTTTAATATTCTTGGCTTTACCAATTACAGCATATATGAGCTCTCGTCCTTCCCAGCTGGTGGCGTAGTTAAACAGTTTAATACGATCTGGAGCCGCTTGCTGTAGCGCCTCAAAATAACGACGCATTTCTTGGTAGTTAGCAATTCGTTCGCCTACATCGTAGCCGAGTACTTGCTTAAACGTTGGTATTTTGGCGTTGTAAGTTGTACCGGGCCACATAGCGTCGGTATTACTTTCGTTGGCATTAATATCAGCAGTGGCGGCCAAAAGGCACATTGATACCGCTATAATTAGTCGATTTACTATCATTGATATTCCACCTAGAAGGAAGCTTAAATAAAAAAGTAAGTACAAAAAAAGCAACATTACAAAACTATTGAGATGAAAGAAATAAAAAAACGCTAAGTTGCCAGATAATAGAGGTAGTTGATAAATTTAAACAGGGTGAGGAAGTCATCAACAAGATGACTTAATTAGGCCACCCATAATAACATTGCCTTGTTCATAATATTGAAAAGTTAAGCAACAGCTGCATTAAGGGTTAAAAGTCCAACGCCACATCATAGCAACCGTTATAACACTGAATTATCAGACGTTAATCCACTATTTCTTTAAGTTAACGATGTAAAAATAAAATCGCCAAAAACGTAAACGTTTTGATTGTTAAAAGAAAACAATCCAGTTAGGGTATTTTGATTAATCAATAATATGAAAACGAGTTATTCTACAAGCTCGTTAGCCGTATAGTTGTAACCTCGAGTCTGTGTGATACTATAATGATACATTATTTTATTTTAAATAGGTTTTATCATGAGAGTTGAACTCGTAACAACACTTAAACGTCAAGCGACTAAAATCTTGGCTGATCTTCATATTTCCAAAGAACCAGTATTAATTACGGAACATGGGCAACCATCAGCTTATTTAGTTGATGTTGATGATTATGAGTTTATGCAACAGAGAATGGCTATCCTTGAAGGAGTAGCACGCGGTGAGCAAGCAATTAAAAATGATAATACATTTTCAAATCAAGTTGCGAAAGAGAAAATGAGCAAATGGCTGAAGTAATATGGACATCACCAGCTCTTGATGATTTAAATGATATAGCTGAATACGTTGCTTTAAGTAATATTCCTGCGGCTAAAAAGTTGGTTCAAAAAGTTTTCGATAAAATATCAAGATTAGAAAGTCATCCTGAATCTGGTAAAAGGCCACAGGAGTTAATTAACTTAAATTATCGCGAAGTTAATGTTAATCCCTGTCGCATTTTCTATAAAGTTGATGGTGACAAAGTTTATATTTTGCATGTCATGCGACAAGAACGAGATCTACGTAGATTTCTTCTACAGAGCTAAATACGGCATACAAGCGTATTAAGATGAGACATAAGCGTTGGCTGTGTTTTGTACCTCAACTGACTTAATTAGGCCACCCATAATAACATTGCCTTGTTCATAATATTGAAAAGTTAAGCAACACCTGCATTAAGGGTTAAAAGTCCAACGCCACATCATAGAAACCGTTATAACACTGAATTATCAGACGTTAATCCACATTATCATGGCTGGCCTATTAAGTTCTCTCAGCTCTCATTGATTGTTGTTCTTTCTGAGCCTCTACTTAAATGAATAACTGGACTACATAAAGCTAAGCTATGCAAACAGTTTTCCCTAAAAACTGACTAAAGTTGTTCTATATCATTTAAACTTAAATTCGTTAAAACAAACATTTGACTGAAAAAAAACGAAGAGTATATTTTTACTTATTCTTAAATTATTTTTTTAACGAAGTACATACTATGAGCAACTCTAAAATTTATTTAAACGGATTAGGATTAGCTTCCTTATCAGCTGCAGTTTACTTAGTGCAGAAAGTTGGCTTCAACCCCGAAAATATTCACATTTTTGAAAAAAACACGGAAACGGATTTAGTTGGTGGGTCAATGGATGCATCTTTTAAAATGGTTGATGGCAAGCCTGTTTACATAATGCGAGGCAGCCGTATGTACGAAGATAAGGTATATTGCTGCACCAAAGAATTTTGGTCATTAATACCTTATGACGAACTTAGGTCTTGCCTAGACGACTATGAAGCTAATGCTAAAGAATGCAATATGGACACTGTGGTTCGTCTATTACATGCAAACGGAGAGAAAGATACTGGACACGATCTTGGATTAGGTGCTACTGAAGCGCTTCAAATGGCTCGATTAATAGAAATACCAGAATCTAAAATACCAGCGGATGCTAAAATCACAGATTATTTTAGTGACGCTTTTTTTAAGAGTAATTACTGGTACATGTGGCGTGCTCTTTTTGCATTTCAGCCATGGCACTCTGCGATAGAGATGAAGCGTTACATGAAACTATTTTATCACCGTATGTCTGATATGGATAAAATGACCTCTTTAGAACGTACACGTTACACAAACTACCACTCGTTCATTCTGCCTGCGATTAAACTCATAACAAAAAAAGGCGTTCAAATACATTATAATACTTGTATTACGGATGTTGATTTTAAAGAAAGTGATGATAAACGCTGGGTGGAACGCTTACATTTAAAAAATGCAGAAGATGAAACCTTAGACTCAATAGAGGTTAAACCACAAGATAAAGCATTTTTGACAATCGGGTCAATTGTTTCTAATCATTCTTATGGTTCTCATGATGAGCCTGTATCTACAACACCGGTAGAAAAACCAGGCGAAGCTTATCAATTATGGCAAAACATAGTATCAAAACAAACAGACCTAGGTAGGCCAGACCGTTTTTTACGTGACGTTTCACTTTCCAGAATGATGCACTTTACCGTAACGTTTAGAGGAAACCTTTTTGAAAGAAAATTCCAATGGTTAGTTGAACGACAAATGGGAGTACAAAGCCCGTTACCTTTAACACAATCTCCGTGGATAATGCATTTACACACCTATCGCCAGCCTTTTTTCCCAGGTCAAGCGGCTGATACTTGTGTAATTTGGGTTTCAGCGTTAGGTGAAGATAATATTGGTCAATTTGTAAAAAAACCGATGTATGAATGTACTGGAAAAGAAATTTTAGAAGAGCTTTTAGGACATTTATGGGCAGATCTAGACGAAAACGAAAAAACAGAACTTCTTGAAACATCTTATTGTATACCTTGTAGATTACCTTACGGGATTTCTCAGTTTTTACCTAGAACCGAAGGTGACAGACCTCCTGTTGTCCCTAAAGGCTCGCAAAACTTTGCACTGTTAGGACAATTTGTTGAAATACCAGATGGGATAGTTTTCACAACCGAATATAGTGTTCGAGGGGCTATATTAGCCATTAACAAATTAATAGACCCATCAATAAAACCACCTGAAATGTACTTTGGTCAACACCATTTATGGGATAACTTAAAAAATGTAAAAGCAATTTTAAGTTAATTCCCCAGGAACGCTCGTTTTAAAAATAACGTGTAACAATAACAAGGCCTTATATGGACGCTCCCCTGAAATCAAGGGGAGTTAGTTTGTAAAGGTTAATTGTAACGCTTTTCTGTGTTAATTCTCATGTATATTATTAATGTCTCGAAATAGATGTTCGTTAATTTGAATTAATCGCTTATCCGTATTCTGTAATGATTTAACGATAAGTTGTTTATTTGAATGTTCGAGCCAAATGAAATTGAAAAGCATATCAATAAACTCAAATGTCGCCATATTGCTTGGGGATGGTAAGTAAATTCCCTTTAGGGTTGATAGTCTAATATTTATTTCTATAGGTTTTTCAATCAGTATAGTAGCGATGTCTAGTTTACGAATAAAAAGCTTATTAAACTTTTTATAGTCAGCTGTTCCATTATCAGTATTTGCGGCGTAAAAATATTCCTTTTCTTCATCAGGAAAAAGCCAATGTAAGCACGAAAACTAAAAGTTGTGCTCGGTGAGACATTCCAAGCACGTTCTTTCTTTCTTTCTCTGTTGGCAAATGCTAAACCATAGCCAATAGTTGACCCCGCGATATGCGCTTTAGTATTTAAAGATTGACTTAGTCGCGTCATAAGGTCGGGGTTAATTAAACGTTTACCATCTATTTTTCTGCTACGTAATCATTATATCCAAACATCATTTTGGGCAGTAAGTGTACTGTCAGAGTCGCCTGTATTTACAACACCTTTAGGTTCAACAATCATAATTTTGCATTCATTGTTAGCAACCGGCTTATGTTCTACACCTTTAGGGATCACAAACATTTCTCCCGAATTTAATGTGACAATACCGTCGCGAAATTCTATGTTAAGTGTACCTTCTATAACAATAAAGACTTCATCAGTATCAGGATGCTCATGCCAAACAAAACTGCCTTCAACTTTTACTAACTTAAATTGATAATCATTCATTTCGGCAATAACACGTGGTGACCAATGTTCGGTAAACTTCGTGAACTTATCCTTAAAATTAATTACATCGTTATTCATGTTTATTTATCCTATTTAATGATCGACCGTATTAAAGTGACATTGTTAGCTTAGCCTAACAATGAGCTTATAAATGTTAAATAGTGTTGCCTGCTTCCTGTTGATGAAAGTAGCGATTAAGTGCCAATGATTGCAGTAAACTGGTAACGCTTGAGGTTGCCCAATATAAACCGATAGCAGATGGAAAATTGATTAAGGTAATAATACAAATAATTGCGGGAATAACAAATAACAAGGTGCTAGTTTGTTCTGCGCTACCGGGCATCACAACCATAGAAAAATAAGTAATAACGCCAACAAGTAATGCCAATGCTACGTCAGGTTTTGCAATATTAACAATCCAAGCAAACTTACTATTAAAGATTACTTGTTGAAGAGCTTGAAACATACCTAATCCAAATACACCTTGGCTTGCTATATTCATCACACTATTTTTATCTAAAAATTTAATATTGTGTTTTTTATATAACGCCATCGTATGTTTAGCAATCTCACTAGGGCTATCTTTATGAAGCGCTTTTAGTTTTTCCAGCTCTGGCTGTATTGTAGCGATTGCTTTTTTATTTTTGTACATATTTGCCATAGCAAAAATATTAACAGGCATTAATATTAAGCGGCCTATAAGCGTTACACAAATAATTGCTATCGCCTCACTAATACCTGCCTCATAAGAAACAAACTCGATAGACTGTACAATAAACGCTATAAATATATTCCAAATATCCATTTTAACAACTCATCCGTCAGACATAATATGTCAAGGTAGCTCTTGTGACATATTATGTCAATGGGTTCTGTTAAATTATTTTCTGTTTTATTGGTGTACTACCGATGCATAATTTATATTGAATACTACGTAATTTTGCTTCATATTTAATACACTTTTTACTTCTATATTATGCTGTTATGTCATTTTTAAAATTTAGTCACAGGCTCATTATTACGCTTGCCTGTACGTTACCACTGACAAGTTACGCTGAACTTGATGAAAACGAAAAACAAATAGTCAAGCAGGTTGAAATCAATGTTCCCCAAGCGATCCAACAAATAGAACAAGCTGTAAATATTAATAGTGGTTCACTGAATATTGAAGGTGTTAAAAAAGTAGGTAAGCTTGCAAGCGAACAGTTAGCTGCAATTGGATTTAAAGTAGAATGGCTTGATGGCAGTGCATTCAAGCGAGCAGGGCATGTACTTGCAACACATGAAAGTAGAAATCCCAGCGCAATAAAAATACTGATGATCGGCCATCTTGATACAGTTTTTGCAAAACATGATGATTTTACTACTTATAAACAACTTGGAGCTAATCAAGCTAGCGGTCCAGGCGTTGCTGATATGAAAGGCGGTAATACCATAATAATTACCGCGCTTAAAAGTTTACAAGCCCTTAATTTACTTGAGAACGTTAGCATAAAAGTATTACTGACGGGTGATGAAGAAAGTAGTGGTCGCCCATTAAATTTATCTAAAAAAGCAATTGTTGACGCGGCTGAGTGGGCCGATGTAGCGCTTGGTTATGAAAATGGCGATAATAATATTAAAACCGCAATGGCTGCTCGACGAGGTTATGTTGGCTGGAGACTAAATATAAGTGCAGCTGCGGCACATTCATCACAAATTTTTAGTGAAAATGTCGGGTATGGTGCTATTTACGAAGCATCACGCATTTTAAATAGCTTTAGAGAGCAACTTGCAACACAACCTAATTTAACCTTTAATCCAGGGTTAATTGTAGGTGGCACTAACGCTGACTACGATAGCGTTAATTCATCAGCGACAGCATTCGGTAAAAGTAATGTGATAGCTCAAACGGTACATGTCGCTGGCGATTTACGCGCGCTTTCACCTGAGCAAGTCGAAAAAACAAAAAAAGTAATGCAGCAAATTGTGGATAAAAATTTAAATGGTAGTAAAGCTGAACTGGTTTTTGAAGACGGTTATCCGCCAATGGCGTTGACTGAAGGGAATAAAAAACTATTAGCATTATACAGCGAAGCTAGTCAAAATTTAGGCTACAACAAGGTGGTCGCAGCTAACCCTAGAAATGCTGGCGCAGCCGATATTTCGTTTGCTGCCAACCATGTTGATATGGCACTCGACGGTTTAGGGTTAATGGGCAGTGGCGCACATACTAAAAACGAAAAAGCCGACTTAACCAGCCTTGACAAAAACATAAAAAAAACAGCATTACTTATTTATAGACTTGCAAATCTAAAACGATGAATTTAAGTTTCAGCATAAAAAGTGCTCATAATTAGGTTAACTAAAACCACTTGTTGAATTTATACTCTGTAAAATATTTTCTGATAAGTGGTTTAAGTAAATAAGTAAGTTAAGAGTTTTGAATATACTCAAGTGCACTCATTTTTTTATAACTAACATTTGAGTGCAAAATATGAACAGGGTTTGGATCAACAACTTCAACGGCTATATTGTAATTACGCGCAATATCTAAAGCCATTTGCGTAATATTCACACTAAATGATGTCCCCATAAATACTATTTTATCGGCGTCTCTCATTCGTTTTTGCGCTTCACTTATTCTGTAAAGTTCGGTGTAGTATTCATCAAATAAAAGTACAAAGGGCTTAAAAGATTGATTAAGTACAGGCGCTTTTTCTTGAATATTAAATATGTCAAATAAAGAGGCATGTAAACGGCTTTCATCAACACTTTCCCATGGTGCATTGAGTGGTGTTACATCCTCGCTTTGCTCATGAAATAGCGTCATTTGGTCGAGTCTGCCATGAATAGCAATGTAGTTTTTATTACCAGCTTTACCGTCAAGCCCATCAATATTTTGTGTTATTACGTTTTTATCACTTAGCCAATGGTGAACATCATTTGGGCCATGATTGCGGTAAGTTGCAAAGCGATAATAATACCAAGCTAAAAACTCTTTTGGTGAATTTTCATACATTGCTCTAGTCGCCATTTCCATCGGAGTATAATTTTTACTACCTATAGTCCAATAGCCATCTTCGCCTCTAAAAGTGGGAATTCCACTCGCTGCACTTACTCCTGCACCTGTAATGTATAGTGTATTCACTTTTCTACCTCATAACCTAGTACGTCAGCTGTTATTTGTTGTTTGTCATTCATACCACCAATACGATATAAAATACCGTTGTGTTCAAGCAATCCACGGTGATCCATACTGGGTATCTTAGTAGGTGATAATGTTTTCCATTCATTTTTTTCTATATTAAAACGCCATACATGATTGCTTGCGGGGGCAGGTTTACCATTATAACCAATGCCATTATAGTTATAAGGCGTATTAGAGCCGGCTAGCATGTAAATGTCATTGTTGTAATTAGTTGCAGCCATGCGGTAATGTGCGCTGCCAGTTGGGTGCGGCAAGGTGCGCCAGTCTATTTTTTGGGGATTAACGGGGTCAATTGTACCTTTTAAACACTGTGCTAAACCTTTAAATGAACGCCGAGAATCAGGATTTGCTTGAGTTTTTACACCATCACAAACAACAATAGTATTGCCACTAATAGCAGCGGCCTGCCCAAATACAGGTTCACCTAAAAATGGCGAAGCTTGTTGCCATGTATTGGTTTGAATATCATAAATTTGTACTAAATTTACGTTTCCATCATTATGCCAGCCACTAATTAAATATATGTAACGAGCTTTATAGCTTAGTGCTACGCTATCATCTACTGGCACAGGCATACTTGCTAGCTGTGTATATGTGTTTTTTATTACGTCGTATTTATAAACATCTGGGCTTGAAACTTCATTGTGATCGCTCGCTACGGTATAACCACCAAATAGGTAGGCATATTCTCCTAACCCAACAGCAGTGCTCGCTAAACGTCCTTTTATTGTTAAACTTGAAGGCACGTTAGCTTTTGCTTGCCATTGTTCATCACCTATTCTTAGTGTCCATACTTTATTGTGTACATCGTTATATTGTTTATTTTTACTTAATCCCATAAAGCTTAAAAAATAGGTGTGGTTTTGTGAGGTAACTTTGGCAACAGCATTATTGGTAACGGGTTCAGATAAAGGGGGAAGGGTTGATAACGCAAGAGATAAAAAAAGACTCATAAGATAAAAAATTTACTAGTAATTTATATGCTTAGGTTAAATTATTTTTTCATTACGAGAAAGTATTATTATTGTAAATTGGCTAAACGACTCCCCCTTAAATTTAGGTTCAAAAATTAAAGTTATATTCAAATTAATAACCTAAAACCATTAAATCCAATAATGGCACGATTTTAGCTTTTATATTTTTATGCTATATCAAACAGGAATCAGACAGGTGAAACCATACGTACCCATTATTGTTGATGTTGAAGCCTCTGGATTCGGTTCTTTAAGTTATCCCGTCGAAATAGGCATAGCCTTACCTAATGGCGAGCGATACTGTTCACTGATAGCCCCAGATCCTACATGGCTACATTGGGATCCTGAAGCTGAAGCTCTTCACGGCCTGAGTAGAGACAAACTAATTGCAAATGGAAAAAGCCCCAAAGAAGTGTGCCAGAGCTTGAACGCGCTACTAAAAGGGGAAACACTTTACTCTGACGGTTGGACTGTCGACTACCCCTGGATACGTACTTTATTTCAAGCTGGTCGAGAAGATATTACTTTCAGAGTAAGTGCATTGGAAATGGTACTAAAAGAGGAAGATTTCTTGAGTTGGGACAAAACCAAAGCAATGGTTCGTGAGAAAATTGGCGCAGGTCGACACCGTGCAAGCTGGGATGCCAGAGTTATACAAGAGACATTTTTAGAGCTGCAATCACAAAAGAAAAAGGTAGGCTTTGCCCTAACAGAGAACACTTTCGTCGACTAATGCACTGTAAGTGTTCAGGATTTAGTTTTTAGAAGTTGTTACGCCAAAAGCTTATTACAGTCATTAATATTGGTTCGTTGCTTCAAACCTTTGTGCTCACAGTAATCTGTTAATACATCACTGTGTTCTAGCAATACTTTGAGTGACTGTCCCCTATATTGTCTATATGTTGGTGATTTTAACAAGTAGCAATGATTACATCGTTAGCGAGATTGGTATTAACCTACTCAATAAGTTAGCAGATAAAGAAAGGGCGTAATACAATGCGTATTACGCCCTTTTTTATTTAAATGTGCGAGCATTTATCGGTTATTTTATCAGTAAGTCGTACTTACTCACTCATAATATTATTTTTGCTTAGCGTTATTACTTCGCTTTGATTCGCAACAACTCTTTCTTTTGCTATCATCTCACTAGCATTATCTTGTATAGTGCTAGGGGTGATAGTAATAGTTGAAAATGTTACGGCTAAGTTAGCTTGTGCTTGGTTAATCAAGCTTTCTTGTTTAATCGGCTCTGCTTTAATTAAGTCAGAGGCTTGGGCAATTGATGCTAATCCAGAAGCAAAATAAACCATTACGGCTGATGTAGCTACAATAGCTAGTTTATATATGTTAATACTTTTCATGTCTTATTCCTATTTGACCTAATAATAAATTTTTCGTTGGTGCCATCTTTTCGGCTGATAGATTTATTAGGACTTTCCTCGCGCTTGCTCTTTTTCGCAATATGCAAGCAGAGATAAAATAGCACTGCTCACACTTTTTGTTAGAACCTTGAGATGATGTCCTTCATCTATTGGCGCTATAATACTTAAAAAAGCATAGAATTTAAAACGACAAATAATCATGTTATTCATTAGAAAAACTAATGAATAGTTGGTATGCTGTATTCTAAATAATTTATGTGTAAATTCACTTTTATATTAATATGGAATCAGGTGTAACTTGGCTAGTAGATTACCACCATTAAACGCATTGCGTGCATTTGAAGCATCGGCTAGGCAGTTAAGTTTCACGCGAGCAGCAGAGGAGTTGTTTGTTACTCAAGCAGCTGTAAGCCACCAGATCAAAGCACTGGAAGAGCATTTAGGTATTAAATTGTTTATGCGAAAAAATCGTTCTTTATTATTGACGGAAGAAGGGCAGTCATATTATTTAGATATAAAAGATATTTTTAATTCACTCTATGATGCAACTGAAAGGTTACTTGCTCGTGGTGCTAAAGGGGCTATTACGGTTAGTTCACAAGCAAGTTTTGCCATACAATGGCTTGTGCCACGTCTTAGTGCTTTTAACGCCTTACACCCCGATATTGATGTGCGAATAAAAGCGGTAGATCAAGCTGAAAACTCACTCACTGAAGATGTTGATGTCGCTATTTATTATGGTCGAGGTCGTTGGCCAAATATTCATGCCGATAAATTACATACTGAGTATTTAATTCCTGTTTGTTCTCCTTTACTACTGCAAGAAGGGGCGGCGAGTGGTAAACCGCCATTATTATCGTTAGATGACTTACAACATCATACCTTATTGCATGATACGTCGCGTAGAGATTGGAAGCGTTGGTTTAAGCAAGTAGGTGTTAAGGGAACTAATGTGAATCATGGTCCTATTTTTAGTCACTCTGCTATGGTAGTTCAAGCTGCTTTATATGGTCAAGGTGTAGCATTAGCCTATAGTGTATTAGCGAAACCGGATATAGATTCTGGTCGTTTAATTTGCCCTTTTAATGATGTGTTAGTGAGTAAAAACTCATACTTTGTTGTCTGTCGCGAATCTCAAAAAGATATAGGTAAAATAGAAGCGTTTAGGGATTGGTTACTTGATATGGTTGAATCAGAGCAAGAGCAAGTTAAAAATGGTCAAATTACGTAAGGTATTCAACTCAATTTTCCTTAGTGAAAAATTTTATCCACCGGAGTAACAGGCGACAATGATAAGTAAGCTAGAAAATAATGTTGATAATCCTATCGCACAAATTATATTTGCTCATGGTGCTGGCGCAGATATGCATCATGATTTTATGCAGCAAATAACTGATTTATTTAATCAGGTTAACATTAATGTATTAAGATTCAATTTTCCTTTTATGGATAAACGTATTGCGCTTGGAAAGCGCTACCCGCCTGATAGAATGCCAAAGCTAATTGAGTGTTATAAAGACGTTATTAATGACTTAGTCACTACAACTAAAAGCGTTAAACCGTTACCTTTATTTATTGGCGGTAAATCAATGGGTTCTCGTGTTGCAGCAACCTTAGCAAGTGATGATGATATTTTAGATAAAATACAAGGTGTCTTTTGTTTAGGCTATCCGTTTCATCCAGCTAAAAATACTGAAAAATTGCGATTGGAGCCATTAAAAGAGACACAAAAAAAAGTGCTAATAGTACAAGGTGAACGTGATGCCTTAGGCTCTGAAGATGAAATTATGAATTATGAGTTATCTAACTTGTGTCAGTGCGTTTTCTTAAACGACGGCGATCATAGTTTAAAACCAAGAGTGAAATCAGGATTTACCCACGCTCAACATATGCAAAGTTCAGTTGACATTATCAAACAGTTTATTCAGGAAAATACCCAAAATGAATAAAGAGGCGCAAATAGGACATCATAAGACGAGTATAATAAAATATTTAATGATTTTTGTTGGCGTTAGTGGCTGCTTTTCTGTACTATTCGGCGCTTGGCTTGCTCACGCAGGACAGGCGTTATCTGTTAACGTGCAATCAACATTAAAAACAGCATTACAATATCAGTTATTTCACACTTTAGCTCTTTTAGCAGCATTAATTTGGGCTATAACTAACTTACCCATTAGAAAACCCTCTAATATATTGTTAGCTGCTTGTGCCGGTTTTGTGATTGGTATTATGTTTTTTAGCGGTGGCATTTATATTAAAACATTTTTCAGTTTTCCCATTATTGGTAAACTAACGCCATTTGGCGGAATATCATTGGCAGTTGCTTGGTTACTCTTGTCAATTGAAGGTAAAAACAACTTATGACTTCTATCGTATTATATTGTCGACCAGGCTTTGAAAAAGAGTGTGGCGCTGAAATTCAAGAAAAAGCCGCATGGAATGAAATGTATGGCTATTTAGAATTAAAAAAGAATCAAGGCTTAGTCTTTTTTCATCTACAAGTATCAGAGCATGGTGAAGCTTTATTAAAAAAATTGCCACTTAAACGTCTTATTTTTACGCGTCAATGGTTTGTGACCTTAACTGAAAAGATTGACTTACCGGATTATAATCGCGTTGAAGCTATTGTTGAGTCATTAGGAAAGGAATGGCAGTATGATGATCTGCGCATGGAAATGCCAGACACGAATGATGGTAAAGAATTAAGTAAGTTTTGTCGGAAATTGGCGGTACCATTACGACAAGGACTTCGTAAAGCAAATATATTAACGAATAAAAAAACTGACTTTAAAGCAGAGGAAGGCGGTGCGGTATTACATGCATTGTTTTTATCTGGCCAAGAAGTTATTTTAGGGTTTTCGTTGGCAGATAATAGTTCGCCGCATGTTATGGGAATTCCGCGTCTTAAATTTCCAAGCCAAGCCCCTAGTCGCTCGACCTTAAAACTTGATGAGGCCTTTTTATACTTCATTCCGCGAGAAGAATGGGATACTCGTTTAACTTCAGGAATGAATGCTGTTGATTTAGGCTCTGCGCCTGGTGGATGGACTTATCAACTTGTGCGTCGAGGCATGATGGTTACGGCTATCGATAATGGTCCTATGGCTGAATCGTTAATGGAAACAGGGCAAGTAAAGCATAAAATGATGGATGGCTTTAAATACCTTCCAATGAAGAAAAATGTTTATTGGCTTGTTTGTGATATGATTGAGAAACCACAAAAGGTTGCTAAATTAATGAGTGAATGGCTATTAGATGGTCATTGTAAAGAAGCTATGTTTAATTTGAAGTTACCTATGAAAGGTCGTTACCAGCAAGTCAATGAAGATTTACAAACAATTAAAGATGCGTTTGCTAAGCATCAAGTGAAGTATGAATTATATGCAAAACATTTGTATTATGATCGTGAAGAAGTCACGGTGCATGCAAGACTAATCTAGTAATCTAGTAATCTAGTAATCTAGTAATCTAGTAATCTAGTTGAAAGTTGCGAGTAATATAGACTCGCAACTAATTTGTTACTTTAAGTGTTTATTTACAGTCTTTCTAATAAAGCTTCAGTGAAATCAGTTGTACCATGCGTACCACCTAAATCACGAGTTGTACGATCGCCAGTAGCAATAACATCTGTTAATGCGTTTCTGATTTTTTCTGCTTTATCACTCATTTCTAAATATTCAAGCATTTGTAATGCAGCTAAAATAACAGACGTTGGGTTAGCTAGGTTTTTACCTGCAATATCAGGAGCACTACCGTGAACAGCTTCAAAGATTGCGCAATCTTCACCAATGTTTGCACCTGGTGCCATACCTAAACCACCAACTAAACCAGCACATAGATCAGATAAGATATCACCAAATAGGTTGGTAGTAACGATAACGTCAAATTGCTCTGGATTCATGACTAACTGCATACAACAGTTATCAACTATCATTTCAGTTGATTCAATGTCAGGGTAGCGTGCTGCTACTTCACGAGCTACTTTTAAAAATAGTCCTGATGTTGACTTTAAAATGTTAGCTTTATGTACCGCTGTTACTTTTTTACGACCTTCTTTGCGAGCTGTTTCATAAGCGAAGGTTAAGATTTTTTCAGCACCGTCACGAGTAACGATACTCATAGCTTCTGCTTGTGTTCCATCTTCAGAAACCGTTTGACCTGCACCAGAATACATACCTTGAGTATTTTCACGTACAGTTAAAATATCAATGTTTTCATAACGTGCTTTTGTGCCTTTAAAAGACAAAACTGGACGTAAGTTTGCGTAAAGCTTAAATTGTTTACGTAATGTAACATTAATTGAAGTAAATCCTTCACCAACTGGTGTAGTTAATGGACCCTTTAATGTTATTTTGTTTTTTTCGATAAGATCCATGGTTTCTTGTGGCACCAATTCGCCATGGTTTTCTAATGCAGTTAGGCCCGCATCGGCAAATTCATAGGTAAAGTCACAACCAGCTTTATCTAAAACTTTAATTGTTGCTTCTATAATGCTTGGGCCAATCCCGTCGCCAGGGATTACTGTAATAGTTCGTTTGGTCATTTTTTTTGCCTTGTGATAAAAGGGAGATACTAAGCTTTAAGTATTTAATAAATAATGTTATTTATTGTTCATAACGTATTAACTAGAGATAATTATCTAATTAATACGTCTATGGTGTGCTTTATATCATGTAAGTATTTGTGATACGTATTCGATATTTCTATTTGCAATATTCATGCGATGAATGACCAGTAAAGTGGTCATATATAGAGCTAAATAAAACGACTCTAAAAGGTAATCCAGAGTGTATCAAGTTTACGTTAGTCTACATTTAACGATTTATTATAGCATATTGGATGAATATATTAGATTATGTTTTTATTAAAAAATTTAATTAAACACAGTGTTAATATTTCAAAAAAACGATAAAAACTATTGATAACTTTCAATAATTCCCCAGTTTTTAGGATAATTATCTCCTAAACCAATTTCTTTAAGGGCGCCGTTGACAAATAATAAGAAAGTACACTCATCTTGCGTGGTAATGCCATCAGACTTTACATGCTGTGTACGATAAAACATTACTTGAAATTTATCTGCTGCAACTTTTTTAGCTTCGGTAATATCTGGGCTACCAAGTTGTTCTATTGCTTGCTCAAAAGTGAACTGTTCAAGTTGTAATTTTGCTATAAATTGTTTGTTATAAGCTTCCCTGTCTTCCCATTGCATTTTATCAGGACTATCATCATAAAATGAAACAACGAGTAAAACGAAAATTCCGTATGCGGCTAATGCAAGAAATATACGAGTAATAACCTTTTTATTCATTGTGCCTCTTGTCTTATTATTTTTTATAAATTGTTATTGAAATGATAACTAGTTATTGATTTAGTTTAAAGTGCTTCTTGTTTATTTAGTTTATTGCCATATTCGGGGTTAGTTTTTTTTAACCTAATATCTTTAAGGTTAAAGCCTAGGGGAATACTTCGTTTAAGTGTGAGTAACTTTCTATTTAATGTAATTTGTTCTTCACTTGCATCGAGTTTCTCTTTGATAGAGGGTTTAAGATCATTACTGGTCAGAATGGCATTAAGGGAGCTATATTCATTGAGTAAGTTAGCCGCGGTAATTTGACCAATACCTGCAACGCCAGGGATCTTATTTGTGTTATCACCTGTTAATGTCCAAAGATCAACTAATTGTGTTGGTTTTATATCAAACTTTTCTTTAACATAGGTTTCGTCTAAGTAACGACGATTGAAATAATCATAAATATTAATGTTCGGACTTAATAATGGGAGAAAGCCTTTATCGGTAGAAACAATCGTGGCATTTTGTCCATGTAATGCCATTTTAGTTGCCAATGTTGCGATCAGATCATCTGCTTCATCTTCTTCAGACAGTAATGAATCAACACCTAAGTTAAGGAAGGCATCCTGGATATTGGGAAGCTCATCAGCTAAGTGGCGAGACATTTTCTTCCGGCCTTTTTTATAGTCAGGGTATAGCTTGTAACGCCAACAAGGGTTTTGACTATCAAATACCGCTAGCGCGTGACTAGCTTGATGAGAGCTCAAGATGTTTTCCAATGCTTTGTTACAGGCTTGTTGGGTGTTAAATAATACTTGTTGCTGTGTTTTTTCTGCTAATTCACCATCAAGTTGATTTTTACTTTGGACAAATGGGCGCTCTTGAACGGCATAAATTCGTCGGATTAAGTTAAGGGCATCAATTAATACTAAATGAGCTGACACGTTTACCCCTCTAATACTTTATAACAAGGTATATATTTACTGCCGGGTAATTTCATTCGTTCTTGGTCAACAAATGAAGAGAGCAATTTATCCATTAATGTCATAATTTTTTTGTCTCCTGATATTTGAAAAGGCCCATGCTCTCTAATCGCTTTTATACCATCCGATTTTACATTTCCGGCTACAATACCAGAAAATACACGACGTAAATTTGCAGCAAGCTCAGCAGTAGGTAAGTCATGACTAATATTCAACTCAGACATGTTTTTATGATTTGCTTCAAATGGTTGTTGAAAATCATGCTCGATAACTAAAGACCAATTGAAGTGAAAAGCATCTCCTGTTTTTGTGCGATAGGCAAGCACTTCTTTTAATTTGATTGACATAACTTGTGCTACTTTTTCTGCATCATCAATAATTATTTGATAAAGGTTTTGTGCTTTTTTACCTAATGTAGCGCCGATGAACTCATCAATTTCTTTAAAATATTCACGGGCACTTTCTGGGCCAGTTAAGATAATAGGTAATATTTGATTTTTATTTTCTTCATTTAACAAAATACCTAATATGTAAAGGAGCTCTTCAGCGGTTCCTGCGCCACCTGGAAAAATAATGAGACCATGTGACATTCGTACAAATGCTTCTAAACGTTTTTCTATATCTGGCATAATGACAAGTTCATTTACGATAGCATTAGGTGGCTCTGCTGCGATAATGCTTGGCTCTGTTAAACCAATATATCGACCAGCTTTATTTCGTTGCTTAGCATGGCCAATTGTTGCACCTTTCATTGGACCTTTCATGGCACCTGGCCCACAACCAGTACAAATATTAAAGTCACGCAACCCTAGCTGATAGCCGACAGATTTAGTATATCTATACTCATCATTTTTAATTGAATGACCACCCCAACAAGTAATTAAACGAGCTTCGGTCTCAGGTAAAATAGTATTGGCGTTTCTCAATATACCAAAAGTCGCGTCAGTTAGAGAGTCAGGTGCACAATGCATATTTTGGTAAGGATTGTGTATATATAAAATATCACGGAGAACAGCAGATAAATGTTCGCGAATACCTCTAATTATTTTGCCATCAACAAAGGCATTTGCAGGTGGGTTTTTAAGGTCAATTTTAACACCTCGCTCACGCCTGAGTACTTCTATCGTAAAATCTTTATGTTGCTGATAAATCACTTCTGCATCATCGGTATGACTCCCCGCATTAAGTACTGCGAGTGAGCAACTTCGATAAAGATTGTAAAGTTCGCTAGTTGAAGACTGTTGAAGTTGATCCACTTCTGCTTGCGACAGTATATTCATGTTTCCGACAGGGTTAAGCTGAGTATGCATGTAAAATTCCTTTGTTTTTCTTCGGCTTTGGAACGACCAAGACTGTATGAGTTGTGCTTTTAATTAAGCGTAAATAACTTGGTTTTTACCTTGGGTTTTAGCTTTGTACATGGCTTCATCGGCGCGCTCAAATGCGGTATGTATATTATCCTCTTGAGATATATGGGTAGCCCCTATAGATAAGGTGATGCTTACTTTATTATCTTTAAATTTGAAAGGTAAAATGGAAACATTCTTATTTAAAAAGTTTAATTCTTTAACTAATTCATCTTCTTTATGATTTTTATAAATCAATACAAATTCTTCTCCACCATAACGTGCAATAAAGGCATCTTTATCAGCCTTCTTTTGTATCGTATTGGCGATAACCTGCAAGGTTTTATCACCAGCTGTGTGGCCATAATTATCATTGATACTTTTAAAGTCATCTATATCGATAACAGCAAGTGCTAAATTAAAAGGTTTATGATGGAAAGCAACCATCGCTTGAGTAAAATATTCATCAAAAGCGGCACGATTACTTAATTTGGTTAAAGCATCTTGCATACTTTTACGCTTTTGTTCGGCTAATTTACTTTCATATTCTTTACTTTTTTCTTCAAAAGCTTCTACTTTTTTAACCATTTTACTTAATTGGCTAGCCAGTTCTTCCTGGTTTTGTAGCTCTAGCTTTGTTTTTTTCTCTAATGTTTTTGCTATATTAATTATCTTACCATTGATATCAACTTTAACTTGTTCTAACGAAAGTGCTGTTTTGACCGAGCCAGCCATATCTAATAATTGACCTTGCAATTTTTGATTAATTTTAAGGTTAGTGTCTTGTGCGGTCTTACATGTCGAAAGTGTTTCTTTTACCGCATGCTGTACTGTCGTTAATGTTTCACTTAAGGTATTTAAAAAGTGTTTTGCACTATTTCGTTCATGCTGTAAATCGGCAAATATTACATCAAATATTTCAATAAATCGTAATAACACATCATCATGAGTTGTGTCTTTTAGCAAATTTTTATTAATTTCCAATAATTCTTTACTGTACTGTGTAGAGAGCTGTAATTTACTTAAGCAACTGGATATTTTACCGATAAGCACGCTATTAATAGCCGGTGTTGCGTTTGTTGTAGCGCTAATATCTTGTGTTAATTCTTTGGCGGTATTTGATGATGAAACACTTGATTTTGATTGTAGAGCAATACTATAAAAAGCTAAAAGCTTACTTACAAGAGGAGCATATTGAGTGATACTTTCTTTGGTTGACTGACTTTCTTGTAACAAGGTTCGTAATTTTCTCCGCAAGTCACTCGGTAATCCTTGTACTTTTTGTAAACTCTGTCCAGCGCTATTAAACTGAGTATGCAATTGAGAAATATTTTTTTTATTGGTTGTCGTTTGTTGTTGTAATAACGTTGATATTTCATTAATTTTTAATTCAATATCAGATACTGGCGCTGATTTTGTCAACAATATTCGAAGTTGAGCGAGTCGATTATCTAATTTTATATCGACGCCTTTGGATACTTGAGATAGTTTATTAATAAACTCTATTAGCATACTAGATTGCGCTTTAAAGTCTTCTTCAAGTGAAGCTCTAGATGCTATTGCTGCATTAAGTTTTTTTTGTAACACCTTTGATTCATTAACAGCAACAGTTTTAGTATTCATATCCTTAGTTAATCCTTCTATTTTATCTTTTTTTACTAAGCAATTTGATTATGCCCTTAATTATTAATAATTTACAGTAACAACAACATTATCAATAGATTTATTATAAATTATGTGTAAACACATGACTATACTGACTTAATCAGATTCACGTTTGCTTAACGTAAATTAAGCCGTTAAATTACAATAATATTATTTACTACTTTCTACTTTATAAGAAGTTTAGTTGAAAATTATTAAAATATCCCTGTTATTTTGAACGGTTTTATTATTGATTATTACCTTTTTAAAGTATCGATAACAAGCTTACGTTTTATACAGTATTGGTACAGGCTAATGAGGTAGCGATCGATATAATGGTTAACCAAACGTAATATAGCTATGTTAATTTTGACAGATTTAATACCAATCAAGCTACCTTTTATTTACCTCAATGGAGCTGGCAATATGCAACCTTATAAAAATATGTAACAGATCATGGAATAGAAACTTAATTTAACACTGATAATTAATATTGTGAGTGTTACTGCCTTAAGGTTCTTGCTGTTGGAGCACAAGCTATATGTGTGCTTCTAAAAGGGTTTATATCTAATCCGCCACGACGAGTATAACGAGCAAATACCGTTAATTTTGATAATTGACAATATTCTTGTAAATCACAAAATATTCGTTCAACACATTGTTCATGAAATTCATTATGTTGACGAAATGATATTAAGTATTGTAATAAAATACTGTGATCTATCGGAGCGCCTTCATAACTAATATAAACACTTGCCCAATCAGGTTGATTGGTAATTAAGCAATTAGACTTTAATAAATGGCTAACAAGGTTTTCGCTTTCTGTTTTGGCAGAAGAGGCTTCTGAAGTTATGTCTGTTTGCGCATATTTTAGTAGCTCAGCTGTATATTGATAATTATCTACGGTGATATCAGCTTCATCAATACAAATAACGTCTTTACCACTCACTTTAATGGCCAGAGCAGGGCATTGCTCAACTGGGAATAAAGTTACTAGTGCTTGAGCACCTGCGGTTGCAGATAAATCTTTGATCAATATATTTTTAACTTCGTCAAAACTAGAGAATTTACTTTGGTTAAAGCTATTCAAATATAATTTAAATGATTTTGACTCGACTAAATTCGGGCTTGTGCAAGGAAAACGAAATTCTGCGACAGCGACAATAGGTTTGCCTTTATTATTTAACCAAGATAATTCATATCCGTACCAAACATCTTCACCTATAAAAGGTAATGTATTTGAAACAAGTGATAAATCATCTCTATTTAAGCTTCTTGGTACACCTTGTAATAGATTTGGGTTATATTCACTACAATATTCGGTTGCTTTACCAAGCGTTAAATTTTTTAATTCTTTTGAATTTTGGTAGGTTGCCATAATTTTCTTATTTTATATGAAACTTCATAGACTATTTTAAAGGATCTCTGAATTAGATGACATCATCAAATCAAACTAAACTCAATTTAGTAGACATTTTGCAACAATTTTCTAAGCAGTATGTAAAAAATTATCAAAACACCTATTCTCACCCTCCGAAAGTAGAGCAAGACGAGCAATGGCTTTCACCTTGTGAAGATGCATACACTGACATGTCCACTGAATACAAAGCGCTATCTTCGGGGGAAGTCTATTGGCGACCGGTTAATATAGAAAAGGTGCAAGAGTTAAACTTTGATAATGTTGAAACCGCTTTAGAAATGACTTTGCACCCAGATATCAAAACATACTTTACGACTTTATACAGTGAAAATCTTGATGCTACCTGTGAAGAAGGTAATTTATCTTTGTTATTTGCGTGGAATCGGGATGACTTTCAGCGCTTACAAGAGAACTTGATTGGCCATATTTTAATGAAGCAGAGGTTGAAACAAGCTGAAACTGTTTTTGTTGCTGTCACGGATGAAGAAGATATGATCATCTCAGTTGAAAATGACACTGGAACAGTGTGGGTTGAGCGTGTTGGATGTAAGCCTCATAAAAAGCTAGCTGATTCACTTGCTGAGTTTATAAACACACTGACCCCTATAGTGCCTCAATAGTAATAGCGCGACCTTAATATAATGAGTAATATTAAGGTTAAAAGCACATGTTATTAATTTACCACTTAAGTGATTATTTAAGTATTTGTTTTATAAGGGCTTTTAATTCTAATACTTCTTCTTTTAAACTTGTTAATTCATCACGGACGTCTTTCTCAAAAGATCTTTTTTCTGTTGGTGGATTATCCGTTTTACATTCAACATCAGTATGCTTTTCTTCAGGTAACGAGATAAAGCTTGGTTCATGCTGCCAATTTTTTAATACTGATATTATGGTAGGTAAAGGAACTTTTTTATTTAACTTGGTTTTAATTAGTGCAACGCTTGGTTTATTGCCTTCATTTGCTATTTTATTAGCAACGATTGAAATTTCATCATTTATTGTCATTTTGATTAATTGTCTTTGTAATATTCACTATATTTTAGCCAATGTTACTATTTATGTCAGTTGTTATTTTTAGTTTTTCTATTTTATTTAATATAATCAGTTGGTTATGTTTTTTTGTGTTGTTGGTTTGTTTTTTGCTTTATTACGTATGAAAGTATAATTCTATTAGGAGTAAATATGAAAAAATCATTGTTGGCATTACTTATTGTTTTACCGTTAACAACAACGTTAACTGGCTGTGTTATCTCAGTAAAAGATGGTCAAGTAGATCATTCAATTATGGGGGATAGTGAAGACAGAAGTTATAAAAACCGTAAAGTTATAGCACAAGTTCAACTCGGTACAAGTGTTGTCGATATGCAAGAAAAGTTAGGTGTTGCTGATTTTTCTGAAACTTACACTTACAATGAAAAAACTATTCGTGTTTTATATTATAGAAGTCAACGCAAGCATAAAGATGGGTTAACGACTAAGGATGAATGTACTTATTTAGAATTTGTTGACGGTACATTAACTCAAACAGGTAACGGTGACGAATATAAAAAATTACTATAATTAAAAATAGCAATACACCGAGCAGTATATTAAATGAAATAATATTGGTATGACATGATGTTATACCAAGTTATTTTATATTTATAACCCTGCACTATAATTATGACAGTTGAATTTTATTTACCTATTATTAAAAAAACTGGTATGGTGAATATAGGATAAAAAAAATAAATATAATTGTTGGATTGGAGAACTTGTATGTCAGCGACTGTTTCGGTAGATAGTGAACTTGATATAAAGGCAACTTACCTTAGTGCAGAGAACCTTAAAGTAGCGGCTTCGCTCCTTTTTCAATCCTATCATGATGACCCTGTTTTTTTAGATATATTCAACAGTGACAAAGAAGGTTATGAGCAAAGATTAAGAGCATCAATCAGAGAAGAGTTAAACGCTTTCTGGCAAGCTAAGCAACCCATGGTAGGTTTGTATTTGGGCGAGTCGATGGTAGGTGTTGCTTGTTTGAATAGTCCAGATGATAGTGTAGGTACGGAAAGATTCTGGCATTGGCGTTTAAAAATGTTGCTAAGTGCTGGATATTTAAGCACTAAACAGATGATAGAAAAAGAAAAAGTTGTCCTTGCCTCTATCCCATTAAAAAAATTTCATATGTTATCCTTTATTGCTATTCACCCTTTGCATCAACATCATGGCTTTGGTCATTATCTAATGGCAGCAGTAAATACTGTTCTTGAAGAGCATAGTGATAGTGAAGGTGTTGCAGTTTATGCAACATCAGGAAAGTTTAGAACTTTTTTTGAAGATGCAAATTATAAATTTATTAAAGATTTAACTGTTGGTAAAGTTTCTGGTGCTTTAATGGTACATTACAGAGAATAATTAGCTGCTTAACCTTTATCTTTTATAATGTCATGAGCTTGGTTAGACCAGTCTTTTCTATTACGCTTGTACCAATTCAATCTTCTGGTACAATCAGTTTTATTAATTTATCTTTTTTAGGTCGTTTACGAATATGGTTATAAAAGCTCAAAGCCCTGCCGGATTTGCCGAGCAATATATTGTTGAATCAATTTGGAATGGTGGTTTTCCTCCTGGTTCAATTTTACCAGCAGAGCGTGAATTATCAGAGCTAATTGGTGTAACTAGAACAACCCTTAGAGAAGTACTACAGCGCTTGGCTAGAGATGGTTGGTTGACTATTAAACATGGAAAACCAACAAAAGTGAATAACTTTTGGGACACGTCAAGTTTAAATATTTTAGAAACGCTAGCGCATCTTGACCAAGAAGGTGTTCCTGATTTAGTGGATAATCTCTTATCAGCTCGTACTAATATCAGTGCTATTTATATTCGTGGTGCTATAAAAAACAATCCTAAGAAGACTATTGAATTGTTGAGTGCTTATACTGATATTGAAGATAATGGTGAAGCATTTGCTGAGTTTGATTATCAACTAAATAAAGAATTGGCAATAGCCTCAGAAAATTCTATTTATTTACTAATATTAAATGGTTTTAAAGGATTGTATTCGCGCATTGGTAGTTTGTATTTTGCGCACCCAACAGGACGTGAAATATCAAGGGCTTATTACCAAAAGCTTATTGAACTAGCGAACGAAGGACGTTTTGATGATTCTATTTTTGAAGTTCGTAAGTACGGCATAGAATCTGGAAAACTTTGGGCTGAATTAAAGGATGATGTGCTTAAAGAGCTTACTGTAGATTAATCATTTTATTTACACACATTTAAGCAAATAGACAATTTAGTTATACTATTTGCTTTTATTATGAATACACAGTTTAAATTATAAAAGAATCACCCCCTCCCATTACTAATATAGTTATTCAAATTAGGTCTTTATTATCTATAAACATGCATTAGAACAATGGATTGCTCATTAATTATTCGTTTGAGTTGTTTACTTCAAACTCTTGATTTTAAAATTTGCGTAATATGATTTTTTTACTACACTCACTTTATTATGTATAAAAAAATTGTTGATTAACAATAACTAGAAGGCAAATATGGATTTATTTAAAACATTATCGATTCGCTATAAAATACTTTTAATCCCATTTGTTGGGGCTATTGGGTTCTGTGTGTATTTAGCTATAACACTTATGGCTATGTCTCACATAGTGACACAATTAGATAAGGCATATCGTATCGAATATCAGTTATTACAAACATCTGAATATAGCCTTGTTAGGCTGGATAAGTTGAAAGAAACGTTAGGTAATGCTGCAACTATGGGAGAAACCGATTTACTTGATGCTGCTAATACTTATGCGCAAGAAACTCGTGATAAACTTCAAAATAATATTCAGTCAGATGCAGAGAATGCGAATTATTTACGCTCGTTACTCAATGATTTTAATGAATATTATCAATTAGCTTTTGCACTTTCAAGTGAGATGGTAGATGGTTCTGCTGACTTTTCTACGTTAGGGAAGCGAAGTCAAGCAATGTCCGAAAAGCTTACTAATTTGCAAAATAAATTAAATACCTTTCGCGCAGAGCGATATCAATCTTTTACTCAAGCGTTTGAGTCTGTTAATGAAAAGGCAGAGTCAAATACCACCACAGGTATGATAGTTGGCGCTATTACTATCTTATCGTTGTTTGCTGTTGCTATTCCTGTTGCGAGAACAATTAGTTCAAGTTTACAAAATATTATTCAGTCAATGAAAGGTATTGCCCAAGAGAATGGAGATTTAACTGTTAGGCTTACCACTAACAGTAAAGACGAAATAGGTGAGTTAGTTCTATGGTTCAATAGCTTTATTGAAAAACTACAAGGTGTTATTAAAAATGTAGTAGATACCGCTTTACCATTAGCTGAAACCGCAAATACAATTTCGCAACTATCGAGTAGTACCATCAGCTCGTTTAACCGCCAATCAGATAGTGTTATTCAATCAAGACAGTCGGTCGAAGAGATGAGCCAAAGTGTTGCTGAAATTACGACTAATGCAGCAGATGCAGCTGATGCAGCCAAAAATGCAAATATAGAAGCTGAAAAAGGTAAGGACGTTGTTGAGCAAACGGTAATAGGTATTAGAACTTTAGCCGAAAATGTAACGCAAGCAGCAGAAACTGTGAATCAATTACAGGAAGATACCGATAGGGTAAATGTTGTGCTTGAAGTCATACGTGGTATTGCTGACCAGACCAACTTGCTAGCACTTAATGCTGCTATTGAAGCGGCAAGAGCAGGTGAACAAGGCCGTGGTTTTGCTGTAGTTGCAGATGAAGTTAGAAATCTAGCATCACGCACACAAGAATCTACAGAAGAAATTAATCAAATGCTGGGGCAGTTACAAGGTGCAGCTAAAAAAGCGGTAACTATGATGGAAAGCTCACGCACGAGTGTTGAAGAAAGTGTGAAAACGGCTATTGAAGCCGGTGATAGCTTAGTTGTTATAACGGATACAGTTAATGTTATCGCTGATATGAATGGAGCAATAGCTGTTGCAACAGAAGAGCAACATCAAGTTTCTGGATTGATGGTTGGTCATGTTGAAGATATTCAATCTTGTGCTGATGAAGCCTCTAAAGCATCACGTGAAATTGGTGATGTAAGTGAGCAACTAACGATTTTGGCTTCAGCGTTAGAGTCTGTAGCTCGTCAATTTAAGGTCTAATTTTTAGCTATATTGCTATTTAAACTAAGAACAATAAGTAATATTTAATAATAATAACTGTAGTTTCAATAAAGCAGTAAACGGATTTAACATAACTCAACATAATGATAGGTATATTATAATGAAGCATAATAGAATAGCGCTTGCGCTAACAGGTATTTTATTAGCAGGTAGTGCCAATGCTGAAATCACATTAAATGGTTTTGCTAGTATTGTTGCTGGTGTTACAACAGCAAGTGATGAAAGCTTATATGGCTATGACGATTCAATCGATTTTAGTCCTGATTCACTATTTGCTTTACAAGCATCAAGCGATTTAGGCGAAGGTTTAAGTATTACCGCCCAAATACTATCCCGAGGTGCCGATGATTGGGATCCTAAATTTGAATGGGCTTATGTTGGTTATCAAGTCAATGATAATTTGAAAATATTGGCTGGTCGTCAACGTATACCTTTTTATATGTACTCTGATTTTTTAGATGTGTCTTATGCTTACCCTTGGATTACTCCGCCAAGAGGAGTTTATGACGTACCTTTTGATACCTTCGATGGGATTGCCGCTATATATTCGACGCAGCTTGGTGATTTTGATACAACACTACACGCTATTTATGGTGGTAATAATTCAGATATAGAAGTGTTCGATAATGAGAGTAGTGCTGATTTTACAAATTTTGCAGGTGCCTCGTTAACGTTAACACGTGATTGGCTAACACTTAGAGGTGCTTATTTCCAAACAGAAATGAATATTGATTTGTTGGCTATTAAACCTTTAGTAGATGGTTGGAATGGATTAGGCCAAAATCATATTGCTAGTCAAATTGATATAGCATCAGATACCAGTGAGTTTATTGAGCTTGGTTTCCAACTTGATTTTGACCAAATTATTTTAGTAGGTGAATACTCTTCATTATCATTAGATGATACAGCTTTACCTGATCAAGAGTCTTATTATTTGATGGCCGGTTATCGATTTAATAATATGATGGTACATGTAACTTATGGGGTTGATGAAGATGACCAAGATCCTATTACGTTAAACTATCAAATACCAGGTATACCAGATGGCACGGCATTTGAATCTTTACCTGTAGACTTACAAACTTTGATTTATGGTACCGAAAGTTTAGATACCGCGACAGATGAAGACACCAGTTATATCACATTAGGTCTGCGTTGGGATTTCCACCAATCTGCGGCATTAAAATTTGAATATACCTCTTTTAGCGACGATCTCGATAGTAATAGTGACTCAGGCTTGTTTAGAACAGCATTAGTAACTGTATTTTAGGAGTTGAAAAATGAAATTTTTAAAAAGTACTCAAAGTAAACTTTTATTATGTACATCTGTTTTTTTTCTTAGTTTCTCTTCTATAGCTGATGTTGCGGTTGTTGTTAACTCAACTAACGCTGATATTATTGATGATAGTGATATAGCGCGAATTTTTATGGGCAAAATGAAAGCATTTCCAAGTGGTGGATCCATTGAACCGATTAATTCAGTTTCAGGTAGTGCAGTACGCAGTGAATTCGAAGAAAAAGTATTAAATAAAAGTTCAAGTCAGATGAAGGCTTATTGGTCTAAATTGATCTTCTCAGGTCGAGGTAAGCCACCAACAGAATTAGGGTCAGATGCTGAGGTATTAAAACATATCGCTGCTAATGCCGGCGCTATTGGTTATGTTGATGCTGCGAGCGTTGATGCATCAGTGAAAGTATTAAAAACCTTTTAATTACTTGTAACCTAATAGTCTAAATGTACTGTTGTTTAAAAAAAACGAGCTTAGTTAGCTCGTTTTTTTATTAAAAATTTCAGCTAATAGCTATTACGCTGAGAAATTTTTGCTAGCAAAATCCCAATTAGCTAGTGCGTAAAAACCTTCCATGTACTTAGGACGAAGATTACGGTAATCGATATAGTATGCATGTTCCCATAAATCAACAGTAAGTAATGGGGTAACACCTTCGTCTGTTAATGGTGTTGCAGCATTAGAAGTGTTAACAATCGCTAAGCTACCATCTGCATTTTTAACTAACCATGTCCAGCTTGAGCCGAAGTTATTAATTGCACTGTCAGTAAATTTTGCTTGAAATTCAGCAAAAGATCCAAAGCTAGCAACAATAGCATCTGCTAAAGCACCGGTAGGTTCACCACCGCCATTAGGGCTTAAACTATTCCAGTAAAAAGTATGGTTCCATATTTGTGCTGCATTATTAAAAATGCCTGCTGAAGAAGTTTTCACTATTTCTTCTAATGATTTGTTAGCAAACTCAGTGCCTTCAATTAAACCATTTAATTTCACTACGTAAGTATTGTGATGTTTTCCATAATGAAACGATAAAGTTTCTGCAGAAATATGTGGTTCTAGGGCATCTTGTTCGTAAGGTAATGCAGGTAATTCAATAGCCATTGTGCTCTCCAAGTTCTTTGTTTTAAAGTTACAGTGTATTCGTGAATAAAGGGTGTATTTTCCAATAAAACTTGAGTAAAATACTCAGGTATTAAGTTTATACTATTTTGAATAACTAGTGTATAGAGTGTATAAGGTTTCTTTATCTATTTTTCAAGTATATAAATTTATTTTCAAGTATTTATTATATTGAATTGAAAAGTGAAACTTCGTCTCCATTATATTTCTAGTGTCAGTTTTACTAAGAATTCAGCTCAGTATAATGAGTATTATTTTTAGAGGTTATTATTTTAGGGGTTATCATGGAAACTATCGAACGTATTAAAGAACAAATTAGTGAGAATACAGTGTTATTGTATATGAAAGGCTCACCAAAACTTCCAAGTTGTGGTTTTTCTTCACAAGCATCTCAAGCCTTGATCTCATGTGGTGAACAATTTGCCTATGTTGATATTTTACAAAACCCTGATATCAGAGCTGAATTACCAAAATATGCAGACTGGCCTACATTTCCACAACTTTGGGTTGAAGGTGAATTAGTTGGCGGTTGTGATATTATCATGGAAATGTTTCAACAAGGTGAGTTGCAAACTTTGATTAAGGAAGCATCAGCTAAAAATGCTTCTGAAGAAACAAGCGCAGAATAAATTTATCAAGAAGTAAATTGATAAGATAATGAGCTGTTATTCATTATTTTCAATATAAATTCTTAATTATTAATAATAGAAAGGAGCACAAAATGAGTGTATTAGTTGGTCGTCCAGCACCAGATTTTACTGCAGCGGCAGTGTTAGGTAGTGGTGAAATTGTTGATACTTTTACGTTAAGTGAAGCAATTAAAGGTAAAAAAGCTGTTGTGTTTTTCTACCCGTTAGATTTTACTTTTGTATGTCCGTCAGAGCTTTTAGCTTTTGATCACCGTATGGAAGAGTTCAAAAGTCGTGGTGTTGAAGTTATTGGTGTTTCAATTGATTCACAATTTTCTCATAATGCATGGCGTAATACACCTGTAAATGAAGGTGGTATTGGTCCAGTACAATATACTTTAGTTGCAGATACTAAACATGAAATTTGTAAAGCATATGACGTTGAACATCCTGAAGCAGGTGTTGCTTTCCGTGGTTCATTCTTAATTGATGAAGAAGGTAATGTACGTCATCAAGTAATCAACGATTTGCCACTTGGCCGTGATGTAGATGAAATGCTACGTATGGTTGATGCATTACAATTCCACCAAGAGCACGGTGAAGTATGTCCTGCAGGTTGGAATAAAGGTGATAAAGGTATGACAGCTTCTCCAGATGGTGTTGCAGCTTACCTTACCGATAACGCTGATAAACTTTAATCGTTTTTAAGCGACTAAATTGACAATTATTTCAACTTTTTTTAATTATTGTCACTAAAAATCATATAAAAAAGCTAGTGTTTATGACACTAGCTTTTTTTATGATTTGCTATTTACTCTGCTGGTATAGCTAAAGGCCAGCCACCTAATTCATGCCATTTATTAACAATATGACAAAATAGCTCGGCAGTTTTCTCAGTATCATAAATTGCGGTATGTGCCTCACTATTGCTAAAATCAATTTCAGCAGCTTCACAAGCTTTTGCTAGTACAGTTTGACCTAATGCTAGACCGGCTAATGTGGTCGTATCAAAACTCACAAAGCTATGGAAAGGACTACGTTTAATGTTACAACGTGCTGTTGCGGCATTTAAAAACCCTAAATCAAAAGCTGCATTATGAGCCACAATAATTGCGCGCTGGCACCCTGCAAGCTTCATTTTTTTTCTGACTAATTTAAACAATGTTTTTAAGGCCACATCTTCGTCAACAGCACCACGTAATGGGTGTGTAGGATCAATCCCTGTAAATTCAAGTGCTTTAGGCTCTAGGTTTGCCCCTTCAAAAGGATGAACATTAAATTGTATGGTTTCATCAATTGATAACTTACCTGAAACTTCATCTAATGATAATACAGAGGCTGCAATTTCAAGTAAGGCATCAGTTTGGGCATTAAAGCCACCTGTTTCGACATCAATAACTACAGGGAAATAACCACGAAATCGTTGTGCTAATAATGGTTTACTTATTTCTTTATCTTCTTTTACTTCTACAGTATCTGACATATTATAAATTTGGCTTAAGAGAAAACTTGGATGAGTAATTATCTCAGAAAATTATTGTAAACACGATAGTAATACTTACCTGATTACATTTATGAGTCGCTTATAATCTAAATGTGAATTTAGTTTGGTTTTTTAGTAATATTTAATTCGGTATAAAAATAATAAATTAGTGATAAAACACTAAAATAACGAAAAAATAGAGATAAAGTGTTAAAGTAATTTTAGTTTGAGACGATATAACTAATGTCATTAATTAATTATGTAATCAATATTATGAAAATATACTCTCCAAATACATATAAATTGTTCTTCTCTTCATCATTTTTTATGACAGCTTCTATCGCCTTGTATTTCATGTTTTTCGTAACACAGGCGCAAGCTAATATTCGACAATACAGCGCTGATCTTAATAGTTCAAAATGGCAACTTGCTGATGACTCTCGCTTACAATGTACGTTATCACATCAAATTCCTAATTATGGACAAGCACGTTTTTCAGCAAAAGCAAGTCGTAAACTGAATATGGAATTTGAGCTTGATATGATGCTTCTACCTGATAGCTATTCGCTTGCGCAAGTACGAAGTGAGTCACCTAGCTGGCGTCCTGGCTATGGCGGAAAAGTTTTAGCGAACATGAAGCTTCAGAAACAATTCAACCCTAGTTTACCTAAGAAGGTTGCTTGGACTATGTTAAGTGAGTTAGAGCAAGGAATGAGTCCAACTTTTTATTATAATGATTGGTATAGTGAAGACGATGAAATATCTGTTGGCTTATCAACCGCACGTTTTAAAGGTGCATATAAAAATTTTGTTGCTTGTGTCGGAAATTTATTAAATTACAGTTTTGAAGACATCGCTTTTACCGTATTAAATTATCAATCAAATAGTGAGCAATTTACGAAAGCATCGCAACGACGTGTTGATATGATCAGAGAGTATTTAAGTTTAGATCCTAAACTAGAACTAGTATTGGTAGATGCGTATTCAGATAGTTATGGTGCCCGTTGGCCTAACCTTAAACTATCTGAACGTAGAGCGCTTAAAATACGTGATTATTTTGTCAAAAATGGAATAGATGCAAGCCGTATTGAGGCCAAAGGTTATGGTGAAAAACGTCATATATCTTCTAATGCCTCAACACTCGGACGTGGTAAAAACCGTCGTGTAGTCATTCAAATGCAAAAACTTTAAAGTCGACCTATTTATACAAAAGCCGATTGTAAATATTTCTTTATACTCTTTCAATTTGCTGAATATATTAATAATACAAAATAGTTGAATAGACTTGTTGATTCAAAGTAATCTACAAGTCTATTTTTTTGTGAGTTTTTTAGGATTATTTTAATGAAAATTTTTAAGCGGTTTATGTTGTTAGCAACATTATTTATATCGCAATTAGCAACAGCGGATAATAAGCCAGTATTAAACGATGCTTATACCTATTCAAATTATGATCAAGTTATCACAACCCACCTTTATTTAGACCTAGCGGTCAATTTCGAAGAAAAAGCATTAACAGGCTTTGCTGAGCTATCATTAAAATGGCTTAGTGATACACCACAAAGTATCATTTTAGATACACGTGATCTGGTTATTCATAACGTTCTTGCCCAAAATGCTCAAGATGAATGGCAAAAGGTAAATTATACACTTGCTGAACGAGATTCTGTTTTAGGTTCAAAACTGACGATCGATACAAAATTCAAAGCTAAAAAATTACGTGTTTATTATAATTCAACCGAAAAAGCGTCTGGTTTACAATGGTTATCTGCTGAGCAAACTGCAGGTAAGAAACAACCATTCTTATTTAGCCAGAATCAAGCAATTCATGCTCGCTCTTGGATTCCTATTCAAGATACACCAAGTGTTCGTGTTACTTACACCGCTAGAATTACAACAGATAAAGATTTATTAGCAGTAATGAGTGCTAATAATGAACCAGATACTGAGCGAGATGGCGATTACTTCTTTTCTATGCCACAAGCAATTCCTGCTTATTTAATTGCCATTGGTGTCGGTGATTTACATTTTAAATCAATGAGCCATCAAACTGGTATTTATGCTGAATCTAATATTTTAGATGCGGCAGTAGCTGAGTTTGATGATACTCAGGCGATGATTGATAAAGCTGAAAAAATGTATGGAAAATATCGTTGGGGTCGTTATGATTTATTAATATTACCACCAAGCTTTCCTTTTGGTGGTATGGAAAATCCACGTTTATCTTTTATCACACCAACTGTTATCGCAGGGGATAAAAGCTTAGTAAACTTAATTGCACATGAGCTAGCGCATTCATGGTCTGGTAATTTAGTCACCAATGAAAGCTGGCGTGATTTATGGTTAAACGAAGGTTTTACCAGTTATGTTGAAAATCGCATTATGGAAGCTGTGTTTGGTAAAAACAGAGCTATTATGGAGCAATCGCTAGATGCTCAAAATTTGAATAATGAAATAGCTGAATTATCTGCTGGTGACACTCAGTTATATATCGATCTAAAGGGACGTGATCCTGATGATGCTTTTTCAGGTGTTCCTTACACTAAAGGACAATTATTTTTAATTTATCTTGAGAAGAAGTTTGGTCGTGAGCGTTTTGATGCTTTCGTACTCGAATATTTTGACAGTCATGCATTTCAAAGCTTAGGTACGAATAACTTTGTTAAATACCTTAAAGCTAATTTAACGCATAAATATCCAAACATTGTTAGCGATGAAGATGTTAATGAATGGATTTATGGACAAGGTTTACCTACGTTTGTACCTAAGCCTACCTCAACAGCTTTTAGTACGATTGATCAGCAAATATCACAATGGCTAGCAGAAGGTATAACATTAACCCAATTACCTACAGCAAATTGGACATTGCATGAATGGTTACACTTTATCAATAATTTGCCTACAGATATTAACATCGAACGTATGGTTGCAATTGATAAAGCTTTTAACTTAACACAGAGTAAAAATGCTGAAATAGCACATGCTTGGTTTTTATTATCAATCAGAGCAGGTTACGATGTTGTTTATCCAGAAATGTCTGAGTATTTAGTGGCTATCGGGCGTCGTAAGCTAATAGTGCCACTATATAAAGAATTAGCTCAAACAGAACAGGGTAAAGCATGGGCGCTTAAGGTTTATCAAAAAGCACGCCCTGGTTATCATGGTTTAGCTCAAGGTACTGTTGATGATATTTTGAAAAAATAAATATCAGTATATATAACTTCAGTGAAATAAATTAAAGGCTCTGTTGAGCCTTTTTGCTATTCGCTGATTAGAACTCTTGATATAATAATATCAATTACGTTAATTTTCTTTAGAGGCTCTGTGGATGTCGGAAGTTGAAAACCGCCCAACAAATTTTATTCGTCAAATTATCGATGCTGATCTTGCTAGTGGCAAACATAGTTCAATACAAACACGTTTTCCGCCAGAACCAAATGGTTTCTTGCATATTGGTCATGCAAAAGCTATTTGTTTAAGCTTTGGGATTGCTCAAGATTATAATGGTGCGTGTAACTTACGTTTCGACGACACCAATCCGGAAAAAGAAGATATTGATTATGTGCACGCTATTCAAAAAGATGTGCAATGGTTAGGTTTTGAATGGGCAGGTGATGTTCATTATTCATCAGACTATTTTGAGCAATTACATGATTTTGCGGTTGAATTGATTAGCAAAGGCTTAGCGTTTGTTTGTTTTTTAAATGGCGATGAAATGCGTGAGTATCGTGGTACGTTAAACAAGCCAGGTAAAAATAGTCCGTATCGTGATACGTCTATTGAAGAAAACTTAGCGTTATTTGCCAAGATGCGTAACGGTGAATTCAAAGAAGGTGAGTGTTCTTTACGTGCTAAAATAGATATGACATCAAGCTTTATGTGTATGCGTGATCCTATTATTTATCGTGTACGATTTGCTCATCATCATCAAACTGGTGATAAATGGTGTATTTATCCAATGTATGATTTTACACACTGTTTATCCGATGCTATTGAAGGTGTGACTCACTCTTTATGTACGTTAGAGTTTCAAGATAACCGACGTTTATATGACTGGGTTATTGATAATGTTTCTGTGCCAGTAAAGCCTCAACAATATGAATTTTCACGCTTAAACCTTGAATATACATTAATGAGTAAACGTAAGTTAAATACTTTAGTGGAAGAAAAGCTTGTTGATGGCTGGGATGATCCTCGTATGCCAACGATTGCTGCTTTTAGGCGTCGAGGTTATACACCTGCTTCACTTAGAGAGTTTGCTAAGCGAATTGGCGTCACTAAAATGGAAAACACAGTTGAAATGAGTGTTTTAGAAGCATGTATTCGTGAAGATTTAAATGATAATGCTCCTCGTGCTATGGCAGTGCTTGATCCTATAAAATTAGTGATAGAAAACTACCCTGAAGGTAAAACTGAAGAGCTTGTCGTAAAGAATCATCCAAGTGACGATAGCCAAGGTACACGCATTGTGCCATTTAGTGGTGAACTCTATATTGAAGCAGAAGACTTTAGAGAAGAGGCCAATAAAAAATATAAACGTTTAGTACTCGATAAAGCTGTGCGTTTACGTGGTGCTTATGTTGTTACGGCAACACGTTGTGATAAAGATGAAGCAGGTAATGTTACGACGGTTTACTGTAATTACCTTGACGATACTTTAGGTAAAAATCCGACTGATGGTACTAAGCCCAAAGGTGTTATTCATTGGGTTGACGCTGATAAATCACTTGATGCGACAGTACGTTTATATGACCGTTTATTTACTGTTCCAAATCCTGCAGCTGAAGATGATTTTTATAAAGTGATGAACCCTGAATCATTGATTAAAGTTGAAAAAGCTAAAGTAGAGCCTTCATTAAAGTTAGCGAAGCCTGAACAAGCTTTTCAATTTGAGCGCCAAGGTTACTTTTGTTTAGATAATAAGATTGAAAATACAGATGAACTTATTTTTAACCGTACTGTAGGCTTACGTGATACATGGGCTAAGATAGCTCAGTAAGTTATTGTTATAAAGTTTTAATAAACATAAAAAAAGACCGTAGGTTACAAGTTAATTACCTGTAACCTACGGTCTTTTTATATAAACAAATAAAAACTTACTTGTTTATTGATTTTATATGCAGTTAAAGCTTAGGTATGCGAATTTTTTTCTCGTCACTTTGACGGTAAATAATTAGTGTTTTACCAATTACTTGTACTTTTATCGCTTGAGTTTCACGACAAATAGCGTCAACTATTAAGCCCTTTGTATCTCTGTCGTCAGTTGGTATTTTCACTTTAATTAATTCATGATGATTAAGCGCATAATCAATTTCAGCAACAACAGCTTCTGTTAAGCCATTATTACCAAGTAAAACAACAGGTTTTAGTGGGTGTGCAACACCTCTTAAATATTGTATTTGTTTCTTATTTATAGTCATTAAAAAATTTCGATAGTCGTTAACTTGAATTAACGCTATTTTACCCTTATCTAACACTTAATACCAATTCTATTCAATTTATTCCTAGTGATAAAGAACATTAGTAAGCTTATAACAAATAAAAGTTTAGTTAACGATCATTATTCTATGTGCTACTTGTATTTAGCGCGAGAATGATTAATTAATTGAATAAAAAAAATTCAGTTGTTAATGAAGTACCTCTCTTACAGTCAGATAATTGATAACTAGAAATCAATTTCAATACCTTATGGTTAACTATCATTAAGCTAGTATAGAAATATTAGTTACCTGCAATTTATGTTCAAATCTAATTTTTTAATTCTCGTTGGGTGGGGAAATAACTGATGAGACTTGATATAATCTTTATTAATAGTCGAAAAAACTTTTAATATGGCAAAAAAAATATGGCAAAACCCCCAGTAAAGAAAAAACATACTAACAGTTCGCAACGTTGGCTTGATGAACACTTTGAAGATGAATATGTAAAAAAAGCGAAAAAATTGGGTTTACGTTCTCGTGCAGTTTTCAAAATTGAAGAAATAAATAATAAAGATAAATTGATAAAGCAGGGCATGAAGGTGGTTGACCTTGGCGCTGCGCCAGGTGGTTGGTCTGAATATGCAGTTAAAGCGGTAGGTGATAGTGGACAAGTTATTGCTTGTGATATTTTATCTATGGACGCGATTGCCGGAGTCGATTTTCTACAAGGTGATTTTCGAGAAGAAGCCGTACTTGACGCTTTGTTAACAAGAATTAATGGTAAGACAATTGATGTAGTTATGTCAGATATGGCCGCTAATATGACTGGTAACGAAAGTGCTGATTCAGCACGTAGTATGTACTTAGTCGAGCTCGCGTTAGATATGTGTCATCAAGTATTAAAGCCTAACGGTGCGTTTGTTGTTAAAGTGTTCCAAGGGGCTGGTTTTGAAGACTTTATGAAAGCTGCTCGCGCGGTATTTAAAACAGTTAAAACACGTAAACCAGAATCTTCACGCGCGCGTTCACGTGAAGTTTACCTTGTCGCTACGGGTTTTACTGGCTAGATGTAAAAATTAATTTTGTTTCTACTTTATTCAAGCTAAGTGCGTTAATATGTTACTAGTTGTAAATACCGACTAAAGTAAATTAGCGACAAAGCTTGAATTGTAGTAAATTAGGCACAACATAATAATTTAGGTTAGAACTAACTCTGACCAATTTATATTAAATTTTCACCCCCAATGAGGTCATTAAGTTGAGCGATATGGCAAAAAATCTTATTTTATGGTTAGTAATAGCCGTTGTTTTAATGTCTGTTTTTCAGAGTTTTTCTCCTAATACAGCAAATGAAGCACAAATGGACTACACGCGTTTTATCACTGATGTTCGTCAAGGACAAATCCGTGATGCTAGCGTAGACAGAAACGGAGTAATTACTGGCGAAAAACGTACCGGTGAAAGCTACACTACTACTATTCCTGGTGGATATGATCGTGATTTAATCAACGACCTAGTAAAGCAGGGGGTTCGTGCTCAAGGTAAATTACCAGAAGAAACAAGCTTTTTAACCACCATTTTTGTCTCATGGTTTCCAATGATCTTATTAATTGGTGTTTGGATTTTCTTTATGCGCCAAATGCAAGGTGGGGGCGGTAAAGGCGCTATGTCTTTTGGAAAATCAAAAGCACGTCAACTAAGTGAAGAACAAATTAAAACAACATTTGCTGATGTTGCTGGTTGTGATGAAGCTAAAGAAGATGTTGCAGAATTAGTTGATTACTTAAGAGAACCAACAAAATTTCAAAAGTTAGGTGGTCGTATTCCTTCAGGTATTTTACTTGTCGGTCAACCAGGTACAGGTAAAACATTATTAGCGAAAGCGATTGCCGGTGAAGCGAAAGTACCTTTTTTTACTATTTCAGGTTCTGATTTTGTTGAAATGTTTGTGGGTGTTGGTGCATCACGTGTTCGTGATATGTTTGAACAAGCTAAAAAAGCAGCACCTTGTATAATTTTCATTGATGAAATTGATGCTGTAGGTCGCCAACGTGGCGCAGGTATGGGTGGTGGTCATGATGAACGTGAACAAACACTAAACCAAATGCTCGTTGAAATGGATGGTTTTGAAGGTAATGAAGGCGTTATTGTTATTGCTGCAACTAACCGTCCAGATGTATTAGATCCGGCTTTATTACGTCCTGGCCGATTTGATCGCCAAGTAACTGTTGGTTTACCTGATATTCGTGGCCGTGAACAAATCTTAAAAGTACACATGCGTAAAGTTCCTTTAGGAGACGATGTTAAAGCTGCTGTTATTGCACGTGGTACGCCAGGTTTCTCTGGTGCAGATTTAGCAAACTTAGTAAATGAAGCTGCATTATGGGCTGCTCGTACTTCACGACGCACAGTAAGTATGCATGAGTTCGATAAAGCTAAAGATAAAATTATGATGGGCTCGGAACGTAAGTCCATGGTAATGAGTGAGTCCGAAAAAGAAATGACTGCTTATCATGAAGCTGGTCATGCACTTATTGGTCGCTTAGTCCCTGATCATGATCCTGTTTATAAAGTAAGTATTATTCCTCGTGGCCGAGCGTTAGGGGTAACTATGTACTTGCCAGAGCAAGACAGATTTAGTCATTCTAAACAACATTTAGAAAGTAACATTTCTTCTTTGTATGGTGGACGTATTGCTGAAGAAGTTATTTATGGTAGTGATAAAGTGTCTACTGGTGCTTCGAACGATATTGAGCGCGCAACAAGTATTGCTCGTAAAATGGTTACTCAATGGGGACTTTCAGAAAAATTAGGCCCTATGCTTTTTGCTGAAGAAGAAGGCGAAGTGTTCTTAGGACGTACATCGTCGAAGTCATTACATATGTCTGATGAAACAGCGAAGTTGATTGATGAAGAAATTAAGTTACTAATTTCTCGCAACTATGAGCGTGCAGAAAATTTAATTAAAAACAATTTAGATATTTTACATGCAATGAAAGATGCATTAATGAAATATGAAACAATTGATGCGTTGCAAATTGATGATTTAATGGCACGAGTTGATGTTAGAAAACCATCTGATTGGGATGATACTGATTCTCCAAGTTCTAGCTCAAATTCTAGTGAAGGTGGCTCAGCTAAAAAATCAGAAGAGTCAGAAAAAAGTGTAACGCCTGATCTATCAGAGCCAAGTAGTGATACACCTGCTAAATAATTAGTATCGTGGGTCCAATTAATAAGCCTTGATATTTACTTAATTAAAGTATTTATCGAGGCTTTGTTTTTTAAAGCTAACCCTAAAATTATGTCCGAAAATTCTAGAAATAAACAATCAAACCAAGCCGCATTAGCCGACTTAAGTAATGTACAAGTGATGGGGATTGTAAATGTTACTCCTGATTCCTTCTCTGATGGCGGAAAGTTTGCTCAATTTGATCAAGCATTAAAACAAGTCGAATTGATGATCGAAAACGGAGTCGATATCATTGATATTGGTGGTGAATCAACTCGTCCTGGGGCAATTGAGGTAAGTGAAACAGATGAAGTAACACGGGTTATCCCTTTGCTTAAAGCGATTAAATCCCGTTTTAATATCTGCGTCTCTATCGATACGAGTAAAGCTGTCGTCATGAATGAAGCCATAACTTATGGTGCAGATATGATTAATGATGTTAGAGCGTTGCAAAATGAAGGCTGTCTTGATGTTATTGCACAAAGTGATGTTTCAGTATGTTTAATGCATATGAAAGGCTTGCCAAAAACAATGCAACAAAGCCCTCAATATACGAATATCATTGATGATATTGTTACTTTCTTTGAAGAACGTATTAGAAGTTGCAAAGAAAAAGGAATTAACTCTGAACGTTTAATTTTAGATCCTGGTTTTGGCTTTGGTAAAACACTTGAACATAATTATCAAATGTTAGCTCAGTTTTCTTTATTTAAAAAATTTAACTTGCCCTTGCTTGCCGGAACTTCGCGTAAGTCAATGCTAGGCAACTTACTTAATCGTGACGTTGATCAGCGATTAGCTGGCAGCTTAGCTACTGCGATTCTTGCCGTTCAACAAGGAGCTAATATAGTACGTGTACATGATGTAGCAGAAACTGTCGATGCAATCAAAATTTTAAATGCTGTTGCAAAACATCATTAGTAGGATGCAATGAATTGAAAACTTAGCTGGTTATAAGCTAATACATTGAGAATTTAATAAGAAGGAAAAATAATGGCTAGTCGTAAATATTTTGGTACTGACGGAATACGTGGTTTAGTTGGTCAGTATCCAATTTCACCTGAGTTTGTGATGAAATTAGGCTATGCTGCAGGTAAAGTATTAGCTGCACAAGGTACTAAGAAGGTACTTATTGGAAAAGATACACGTATTTCAGGTTATATGCTTGAATCAGCTTTAGAAGCCGGATTTTCAGCAGCAGGCATCGATATAGGCCTATTAGGCCCAATGCCGACACCCGGTATTGCTTATTTGACTAAAACTTTTCGCGCTGAGGCCGGGATTGTTATTAGTGCATCTCATAATCCTTATTATGATAACGGCATTAAATTTTTCTCACAAGATGGCGAAAAACTCCCTGATGAGGTTGAGTTAGCAATCGAAGCCGAGCTTGATAAACCTATGGGGTGTGTTGATTCTGCTTACTTAGGAAAAGCAAGCCGCATTGAAGATGCAGCAGGACGCTATATTGAGTTTTGTAAGAGTAACTTTCCAAGTCAACTCTCGCTGGAAAATTTAACAATTGTTGTCGATTGTGCGCATGGTGCTACTTATCACATTGCTCCTAATGTTTTTCGTGAATTAGGTGCAACTGTTATTGAAGTAGGCACATCACCTAATGGCACTAATATTAATGATGGTTGTGGTGCTACATCAATGAAGATGGTTAGTGAGGCGGTTGTTGAACACAAAGCCGATCTTGGTATTGCACTTGATGGTGATGGCGATCGTTTAATGATGGTTGACCATACAGGTTATGTTATTGATGGTGATGAAGTCGTTTATATTATTGCTTGTAACGATTTGCAGTCTGGTAGTTTACAAGGCGGTGTTGTTGGTACGTTAATGAGTAATATGGGTCTTGAACTTGCTTTAGAAGAATTAGGCATTCCTTTTGCCCGCAGTAACGTAGGTGACCGATATGTAATGGAATTACTAAGAGAGAAAGGCTGGCAGTTAGGTGCTGAAAACTCAGGACACATTATTAATTTAAGTCATACATCAACTGGAGATGGTATTATTGCGGCTTTAAATGTTTTAACAGCACTTAAACAGCAAGAAAAATCATTATTTGAATTGCGTCAAGGTATGACTATGTTACCGCAAATTTTGGTTAATGTACGCTTTACCGGTGATAGTGATCCTATTAATTCACTAAGTGTACAAGCAGCTGTTGATAAAGTTAATGCTCGATTATCAGGCCGTGGACGAGTATTATTACGTAAATCAGGAACAGAGCCTTTAATTAGAGTGATGGTAGAAGGCCCCGAACTTGAAGAAGTTACTGCCTTAGCAAATGAAATTGCAGAGTCAGTTAAACTGGCAAGCTAGCAAATTTGCTGATAAAAGCAGCGATTGTCCAATAAATTTAATTGATCATTCATTGATTTTAACTTAGTACTTGTAAGTTAATCTCAGGTTAGTTAATATCTCGCGGCTTCATTTACAAAGCACTAGAAAGTGGATAGGAGATAATATATGGCTAGACGTGCAATCGTTGCTGCTAACTGGAAGATGAATGGTGATTTAGCATTAGTTGACACTATGATTTCTGGTTTAACTAACGTGAAATTACAAGATAATGTTAGTGTGGTTATTTGTCCTAGTTCCCCTTATTTATCTGAGTTTGTTGCTAAAAGAAATTCAAATAATTTAAGTGCTGTTATACATGTTGGTGCTCAAAATGTTAGTGAACACCAAAGTGGAGCTTACACTGGTCAAATTTCTACAAAAATGTTGCAGGAATTATCAGTAGAATTTGTTATTATAGGTCATTCTGAACGTAGACGTTATTATCAAGAAACCTCTACTCAAGTTGCACATAAAGTAAATGCCGTACTCAATGCAGGTTTAACACCTATTATATGCATTGGTGAAAGCGAAGCTGAACGAGCAACTGAACAAACAGAAACCGTACTTGCTTCACAATTACAGCCTGTTATTGATGAAATAGGTATAGAAAAATTTATTGATGTTGTTATTGCCTATGAACCCGTTTGGGCTATAGGTACAGGAAAAACAGCATCAAACGAGATGGCACAAGAAACACATAAATTTATTCGTCAATTTTTAGCTAAAGCTAATAAAGATGTCGCGGATAAAGTGCCTTTGTTATACGGTGGAAGCGTTAACTCGTCAAACTGTGAAGAATTATTCGCACAACCTGATATAGACGGTGGTCTTATTGGTGGTGCTAGTTTACAAGTTGAACAATTTAAAATAATTTGTTCAGCCGCTAAAGGAAAGTAAAAATGTTGTATCAAGTTTTAATTATAGCCTACGTACTTATCGCCTTAGCCTTAATTGGTTTAGTGCTAATTCAACAAGGTAAAGGTGCTGATATGGGTGCCTCTTTTGGTGCTGGTTCATCAGCAACAGTTTTTGGCTCAGGTGGTTCAGGTAACTTTTTAACTAAAACAACAACCTGGTTAGCTATTGGCTTTTTTGTTATTAGTTTAGTTTTAGGTAACCTAACGGCTAATCGTACTAAGTCTGTTGATGAATGGAATGACTTAAGTGTTCCTGTTAGCGAACAAACTATACCTACCGATGCTATTCCAAGCGATATCGAAAGTGCGGAAGCTATGATGAGTGAAAACTCAGACGTTCCAACTGCTGATGATGTTGCTACTAAAGTAGAAGATGGCGATATACCTAACTAGCATCAGAGTTAACTTTTTCAAGTTATAATATAAACCTAGTTTTGCGCGGATGTGGCGGAATTGGTAGACGCGCCAGCTTGAGGGGCTGGTGACTTAGGTCGTGGGGGTTCAAGTCCCCCCATCCGCACCACTAGATTGTATTAAGAAGAACAAACAAGACCGTTAACCCTTTATAAATAAGGCTTAGCGGTTTTTTTATGTCCGTAGCAGTCTAAAGCCGACTTGTAAAAGTCCGTATTTTTGGTAACATTGGAAGTAACACTGGCGCAATAACTTAAATTGGGTGTTACCAAAAATGGCTAAAACCACCAAACCATTGACCAATACGGAAATAGATAAGGCAAAACCAAAAGATAAGGAATATAACCTTGCCGATGGTTACGGCTTAATATTGAGAGTTAAACCAACAGGCACTAAAAGTTGGTTATTCAATTACTACCACCCTATCACTAAAAAGCGTAAAAACCTTAGTTTAGGGCAATATCCTGATTTATCTTTAGCCAATGCCAGAAAGAAAAGAGCCGAAGCGAAAGAGCTGTTAGCTGATAATATCGACCCACAAGAATACCGAAATGATCAACAAGTAGCTGCTCGCTATAAAGCAAGCAATACCTTTTTGTTTGTTGCGTTAAATTGGTTTGAAATTAAGAAAACTAAAATAGCTGATACGACATCGACAAGCTTATGGCGCAGCCTTGAAAATCACATATTACCTACATTAGGTCACAGGCCAATTGATAAAATTAACGCGCCAGAAACCATAAAGGCATTAGAGCCATTGGCCGCTAAAGGTAGTTTAGAATTAACCAGTAAAATCATTGGCTACTTAAATGAAATAATGACTCATGCGGTTAATACTGGCTTACTTAATCACAACCCTTTATCAGGTATTAGAGCAGCATTTAAAACACCTCAAACTATAAACATGGCAACTTTACTACCAACGGAACTACCTGAGTTAATGAAAACGTTAGCCAGTGCTAGTATAAAAATTACTACACGTTGTTTAATTGAGTGGCAACTTCATACGATGGTTAGACCGAGCGAAGCATCAGGTACGAAATGGTCAGAAATTGATATAAAAAATAAAACTTGGTCAATACCTGCAGAACGAATGAAAATGAAGCGCCCACATACTATCCCTTTATCTGAGCAATGTTTAAGTTTACTTGAATTTATGCACCCTATAAGTGGCCAGAGGGAGTATGTTTTTCCTGCCGACAGAAAACCAAATGAACCTAGTAATTCTCAAACAGCCAATAAAGCATTATCACGCATGGGGTTTAAAGGTCGATTGGTCGCGCATGGTATGCGTTCAATTGCTAGTACAACACTAAACGAACAAGGTTTTGACGGTGACGTAATTGAATCAGCTTTGGCGCACATTGATAATAACGAAGTGCGCAGAGCATACAACCGCAGTGAATATTTAGAACGTAGACGGGCTGTAATGACTTGGTGGTCTAATCATATTGAAAAAGCCGCAACGGGCAATATGAGCCTATCGACGAGTTACCGTAAAGGACTTAGCGTAGTTAACGCTTAACAGTTTAATCAAGCCTAGGGTAGCTCCCGAACAAGCGGTACCTCACCGTCTTGGCTGAGTTATTTAATTGGGGTTTGTACTGAGGGTGGAAAATGTCTTTTTTAAAAGAATTACCAGAATGGTTTGATCTTGATAATTACCAAGTATTAACGGACTTAACGCCAAGAGAACTAAAAGCGCAATTTGATGAAAGAATAATGATTCACAGTAGCGTTGTGAGTATTGCCAAGGACAAAACATCTACACCACTACACTTTGATATACTAAATGATGGTATATGTAAGATAAAGAAGATCTGGGCAGGTGAACCAGTCATTAATGGGTTGTCGGATAATGAAAGGTTTGAACATAAACCCGTCACACCAACAAGCTCAGAGGATGCCGTAAACCATTATTTAGCGCTTCAAGAGAAGGGTTTTTTTGAGGGGGAAAGGTGGGCTTATGAAGACAATAGGCAATACTTTGTTAATAACGATCTTTATACCGAAAATAGAAAACTTGAACCAGATGAGGATGCTATCTACACCCAAGGGTTTAGTATAAATATTGACTTAGAGTTTTCAACGAATAAAGAAATACTCGATATTATTAGCACATCACTTAATAAGTGGCGAGCAAAAACTCGTTTAAATGAACCTAGCAAAGGACAATTAGTTAATGATACATATAAAAGTAAGATTCTACAGTACAAAGTTTTGCCCTTAATAGATTTGTTTATATGGCAGACAATACACAGTAAAAAAATGAGTAGAAAGGTTATTTTTGATGTTGTTTATAAAGATTTTTTTAGAACAAACCGTAAAGGTGAATTAGTACCTATCTGTGACGATTATTACGATGAGCGTATAAAGGCATTTATCCTAAAATGCATAGGTAAAGAAAAGCTCGAGCACAACCCAGAAATATTTAATATTTTTAAATTGCCCTTTCTAAACCCAATAAAATAGATTCTCCCCAAAAAAATAAATCACAAAAACGGGGATAACTCCTTTTTGTATAGCTTGATAATCCCCCTCAGTTAATCCAAACCAAAACAACTGAGGTGAACTATGACACATGCAGCACACAACCCAATATCTACCACTGTGCAAAACCCTGATTTACAAATAATCCGCAAACCTCAAGTATTAAAGATGCTTGGCATATCTAAAAGTAACTTTCACATTAAATTAAATGCTGGGCTATTGCCTCGAGCGATCGCGCTTGGTGCTAATTCCGTTGGCTATTTTAAGCATGAAGTTATATCAGTGTTACTGGCTATGGCAGCAGGAAAAAACGAAGACGAATTAAAAGAACTCGTTAAAACTTTAGTAGAACAACGTCAACAATTAGCAGCATAAGAGGAAAAAAAACCATGACTACATTAGATAAATCAATATTAACACCTATCGTTGCTAATGAAGCAGACTTGGCAAAACGAATTGAAAGAGCGATCAATGAAAACATTAAAAATATTTCAGTTTATGGGGAATATACAATCCACTTTTTTGAGGTGTTTTTAAAGCGTATAGAAGAAGGATATACGCCACTTGTTGATAGTGCCACCAACTATGGGGGAAATATTCGTATTAACATGAGAAAGCCAGAGGCGCTTTTAGAGGAAGAGCACAAAAAGTTAACTTTAGAAGCTACAAAAGAGTATGAAGAACATATTAAACATAAAGAAGAAAAACGCAAACAGGCACTTAAAAGAGAGCAAGCCAGAATAAAGGCTGAAAGAGAAAAACGCGAACTTGAAGACGAGTTTCTTGACTCCGTTATTAACGCGAAAATTTAAAGGGCCGGGACTTCAAAATGAGCAGAGAAAGTACCTTAGTTACAATTCCTGTAAATAGTATCAATATTCAAGCAACGAGAGAGCATATAGCACAGCTCATTATTACTCAAAAGTTCGATTCTAACAGTATTACAGTATTAGAGCAGACGATTATCATGCTTGATCATTACGAAGAATTATTATTTAGCCAACCATAAGCGAATTAATATATGGATAATAAGAGCGCCACTACGGCGAACCAAAGCAGCGCAAATCAACATAGCAAAAACAATAACGACGATAAGAATAACATAAAAAATAAAACAGCATATAAAAAATTAAGAGTATTAATTCATTTTTTATATAGCCCGAAAGGGGTCACAGAAAAAAGCATCAATGAAGCGGCTCACGTAATGAGTGGGCGAAATTACCCCACCTACATTCAACGTGAACATGATATTTTATTGGTGAACCCGGTCTTAAGAAAACAGGATAAAGAAAACAGTTATTACAGTATTTATCAGCTTAAAAATGCAGAACAAGCACATAAGCTAGTAGACCTAATAATTCATCATTGCAAGCGTTTTGAGTTAACCTGTATTGATGAGGTAGCTATGCGCTTACTTGCTGATAAATTTCCTGATCGTGGTGAGGTGGCAGCATGATTATTTTAAAAGGTTGCTTTACAAATTACGTAAAAGTGTTTATTGTTGGCTCAGTTGGACTTAAGACACCCAACGACATAGCAGGCGGATATAAGACACCCGTTGGCAATGAACATACAGGCTATTTCGCACCCCATTTAATACATTACCCTAGGGTTAGTGTATCTCAAATACGGGGGCAGGATAACGAGCCAAGCGGTTTGACCGCAAATGCTCCCGTCCCTTGCGCTTTCCTGTATAGCGCATTGTCTTTGCGGCTTGTTATCCACCTGTATTATTTTATTTATACAGGAACTCTTACCATGATTTACACCTTTATTATTGCCAATAAAAACAAACTGGCAGAACTAAACACCTCTCGAAAAATATCAGTTTGCGCTAAAACTGAGCAACAAGCACGCTTATCATTAAAAGGATTGCCGTTGCTGTTCGTTAGTCAAAAAGGGAGGGCGTTATAATGAATTTAGATTTACTTAAAAAGAATATAGATACCTTTGATTGCGAAATTGATAACGCTTACGGGGTTATTGTTTGTGTTCGAGCTATGGCAAAAAATACCGAAAACGAAGCCTTTGGTTGCTTGTCGGCCGAGCTGTATAGTATTGAACATTACTTGAAGCTTTTAGTTGGTATTATTGAAAAAGAGACCGCGGCAATTGGTAGGCCAATTGATGAGTTAAATATTCAACGTTTTTATGATTACTTGAAGCGCACTCAAGAATTATTCAATGAAAATATAGTAGATCCCCCTGTTTATAAAGATGCGATATTCTTACACAAAAAAGGTATTTGCGCTGCTTTTGCTGCTTATGGGATTGTTGCAAAGATGGTTGGTGAGTTTGAGAAAATCATGGAGGTTACATCATGAATTACGCCCAAAACAAGCCAGAGTATAAATTTGAAGTAGTTTCAAAGCATGAGTTCAAAAGTAGGCCGCCATTGTATAAATCAATATTGCTTAGTAATGATTTGCTTCATGTTAAGGCCGTCATATACCATTATTACATGTTTCTTTATTGTCATATGAAAACTTAAAAGGTGCTGAAATGACAACATCTAAGATCATTGGTGTTTAAAGTGTTCAATAGATTTAAAATGGCATTGCTGAGCAAAGTTTAACGAGTTTAATTAAGCCTAGGGTAGCTCCCGAAAAAGGCGGTACCTCACCGCCTAGGCTTAGTTATTTAATTGGGGTTTGTACTGAGGGTGCAAGAAAATGGAAACACCAAGTAAGGCGCAAGCAAGTAGACCTGTACATTTATTTTTGTCTAATGATTTAGTTAAGGCGGTCGGGTTAGTTGAGGCTGCAATACTTGCTGATTTAAATTATTGGTTTATACAGGGGAAAAACCCATGGAGAACTTATAAAAATTGGGCTGAATGGTTAGGTGTATCTGTAAAAACAATTGGTAAGCATATTAAATCACTAACCGAAAAAAGCTTTTTAAATAAAGAACGCACAAGGTTATCCGGTGGTGGGTTAGGTGCCTATAAATACTCTAAATCAACTCATGAAAATTCAAAGTTCGCTTATCAGACATACAAAGATATTTTCAATAATAAACACTCGAGTAATGACTTAGGAAGCATTGATCAGGATTATGTTAACAACCCTAAATTTCAATTAGTTCAACTTGATTCTATAAGTGCGCTTGGTGACTTAACTTTGGCGTATATCATAAATAGCCTTGCATGGTTTGCAGCTAGTCTAGACAGTTATATCATAGAATACAGTTCGATTTCATCGTTAGCCACTAGATTGAATATAAGGCGCAATACTCTAACAAGATGCCTAGATAGGCTTGAGAGAAATAAAGCGCTTGTAATGACTAGTGAAGGGTGGAAAATTCAAATTGAATTACTCAACGAAGGTAAAAAAGTTCAGGAAGATTTTTTTATTTGGCTAAGTGGTGTGCAGGAAAAAAGACTACATGCATTTGTTCAAGGGCTTTAACTGAGTAATCACGGATAATATTTTGTAGATAAAAGCCCACCTTCAACTTATTTGACCTGGTAAAGTTGCGAAGAATAAAAAGTCTCTTTTCTCAACCTTGAGTCAACCCCGAAAAAACAGGTCAGGTGTTAATGGCCTAATAATACCAAGGTTTGTATGAAGGTTCAGAGGTATCCGCTAACGGAATAATTTAGATAGTCTTTTCTATTGCGTGTTTCGGGGTGATTGTTTTTTATTGACCCAAATCTGACCCAGTGTTGCTTGTGGTTTTAGTTAATTATTTGATAGTAATAAGGAATGTAGCACTTTAAGTGTATCTAACAACGGAATATATTAAATGATTAATAACGGGTTAAACTGACACCATTAGTTGATTGTTATCAAGGTGTCTGTGCTTTTATTACAGGAGTGTTACGGTGATTGTTTCATTGATTTATTATTGCTGAATAAGATAGCCTGAACATCTACCTGGTTAAAATTAAGTTCATTTACTACACTTGGAAAATAAATACAGCAAGGAAGCACAAGCATGAAACTACCAATCTCACTTGTAAAAACTTGGCTTGAACTCTCAAGTCATATTGATCCAGAATCACCAGAAGCATGTAACAGCGCAATTGAAAAGATAAACCATTATTTTGGTAATCCTGATATTGCCGAGGACTATGTTTACTCAAATAAAAAGCCTACTAAAACCCCATCTAGGGTTTAATAAAACCCCATCTAGGGTTTAATAAAACCCCATCTAGGGTTTAATAAAACCCCACCTAGGGTTTAATAGCACCCTGAATAAAGGTGTTCATCCTGTAGCATGGCCCCATAACTAATATAAAGAAACTATGCGTATATGCATAGTTAGTAAATTATACAGGTTTGCAAACGCTATTCGCCATAGGGCTAGTGATATAACGAGGTTTATAACCTAATATGGTTAATAATTTAATTGTATTAGGTTACAGTCGTGCCGGTCCATACTATTGATAGAGAAACCGACACGGCAACCTATCCAGGGGAGTGGATTCTAGAGTCCAACTGAACGGATCCTACGAATACCGATCGATACGCAAGAGCCTACCTCAGTATGGGGCTAGAGTTAAAGCCCGATACGGTTAACGATACACCTATCTAGTGATTATATACATTAAGCTAATCGCATTATGTATCACCTTAAACAGCAGTTTTTATTGGCCACACGAATAATTTACACGCTAACCCTGCAATAAACACCTGTTTGGTTAAGGTATAAGGCTGATATTAGCTAAATAGTTTGCTTCACTACTTAGATATGAGGGATGCCTCTTAAATGCTTACATAGGCGTCTAATTTGTGAAAGACTATATTTTATTACTATTAATAAGTAAAACCCAAAAAGCGCAACATTCAAGAGTCTTGGTGTTGAATACACTTTCGGTAATCTATCGTTATTTAACGGTGCTTTAGCCGTTAGATAACGTCTTGGTGTGATTCTTACCCTGTCTAGGGGTGATTCCTACCCTGTTTAGGGGTGAGTAACTCCCTAAACAAGGACTTTTAACTCCGAACATAAGGACTTTTAACTCCGAACATAAGGACTTTTACCCTCTTTGGAAAGCTGTTCAACTCCTGAACTTAATACCTACGAAGGTGACCATACCGCCATGTAGTCACCTTTATACTTAATGCTATTGATTGCATTTGATTAACACACTAATAGTCACTCACGGTAACACATGCAGAGGAAAGGCAACACACAACACACACACTAAACAACACATATACCAGGTAAAAACTTATTACCATATGGTGGGGGCTATATAATTGTTTATTTTGCATTGCGTGCACAGTACAGCCGCCTAAGTACATTTTTATACGCGAAAAATAAGAAAACTTTTTTGCAATAATATTATTACTTACGGTTTATGGAACTTTTACCGCAATGAACGAAGGGGCGGCAGGGTTTTTAATGGTTATTATTTAAGTCTATTTATACTAGGTGGTAAGTCTAGCTGAACCTTTTTTGTTCATTTGAACCCGTTTCAGGTTCAGTGAACCTGTTCAAATCTTCCGGTAAGAATGTTCAAATCTTCCGGTAAGACTGTTCAAAACTTCCGGTAAACCTGTTCAAAACTTCCTATAGAATATAACTAGTAATATCACTAGTAATATAACTAATAAAATCTGGTGACAACTAAAGTTGTCACGCGATAATTATTCAATAAATTTATGTTTATTAATTTAGGTATTAAATTACATCTTTTATGAAAATAAATATTATTTTAGTGATACACGAGACGTTTTTGTTTTTTTGGGTCCTCTCCAATGGTACAGGCCATGAAGGGTAATTCGAAGCTCGACGTTTTAAGCGTTTGAAAAAAATTTTTTATTTCCAGTTCCGGTTCCGGTTTTAAATATGAAAATATATTTTGTAATTCATTGATAGATTGATGAAAAATTATAGTTCTAAATGATTAATAGTTAAATTTAAAGCGGAACTGGAACTCTACTGACGTCTCACCACTGACTTATTAAAGCGTTTTTAATCTTGGCAACCTGAACAGGTTAAGCAGATAACCTAAATCGGTTAAGCATCACCCCTAAACAGGGTAAGGAATACCCCTAAACAGGGTAAGGAATACCCCTAAACAGGGTTTAATAAAACCCGAAACAAGGTTTAATAAAACCCGAAATAAGGTTTAATAAAACCCGATACAAGGTAAATAGGTTTGATCTTAGGTAATATTAATCATGCTTATAACCGATTTCGGTTTACCTGGTGATTGATTTCGATTTGTCTGGTGATTAATTTCGATTTGTCTGGTGATTAATTTCGATTTGTCTGGTGATTAATTTCGATTTGTCTGGTGATTTATACCAGTGTGCTACCGTAGTACTACGGTATATTTGCTAAGCCTTCTAACGGGCTTTGGAAACCTGTTCAAAACTTCTGGTGGGATTATTCAAAATATCTTATTATTCACGCGAACAATCACCAGAACAATCACCAGAACAATCACGAAGCACCACAAAAAAAGAGGGCTGAAAGTAACTCCACAATCACGCGAACAATCACCACAACAACCACTAGAACAATCACGAATACCGTCCCGAATACCGTCCCGAATGAAAACCATATAAACAAAGGCGGTAAATGTGGTGCTGTCCCGAACACCGTCCCGAAAAATCAACAGAACAATCACTTCATTAAGAGGTTGCTTTGCAGTAAAGCATAGGGCGATTCATGTTTATCAATAAATAATGTTTTGATGATTAATGAGAATAAACAATAAAAACTATGACTTTTGTTTTTAGTAACACTAGAGGTAACATTGGTGTTATTTTATTTTGTGTAATTCCTTTTAAAACAATCTATTATATGTCTTTATTGAGTCTCCCCATCCGCACCACTAGATTATATTTAAAATCAAGAGCTTATATAAGCTCTTTTTTTTGGTCCGATTTCCCATATATTATATTTAAATACTTTCGATTATTTAACGATTCATCGTTTATTTTCAAACTTAACCTAGTTTTATTGATTGTTACCTATAAGCTTTATTTTTCTATTAACATAATTTTATTTAATACTCCCATCATACTGCTTTATACCAATCTCACTAACTATGTGATTATTTCTACTTGCTAAAATCACCAACTACATCCTTATTTAATAATTAGAACAACTAGTTATTGAAATAAATGCTTTGTATTTGGCAATTTTTCTACGTATAAAATTGTTCACTTAATTAATGAAACAGGTATTACTGACAACATAATTTACTCTTGTAGTTACTTTTAGCTGCATCCCTTAAAAGTTTAAGCTCAGAGATACTTTGCAGTAATAGCAGATTGCTTATTTTTTTGATAAATGTCTGAGGTTATTCGTGTTATTGAAAGGATAGGTGCTCGTAATGGTGAAACAGCAAGTCAAGTAACACAATGACTGAGCATATGGCTGAATTTCTTCAAGAGCTTACTGAAAGCTCTAAGCAAGTAGATATAATGGCTGAGAAATTACAGCAACTGGTTGAAACTTTTAAAGTTAGTTAATAGTTCGCTACTAACTAACTTTAAAATTAAATGATTTTAGATCAACTAATAGCGATTAAACCTGTAGATACCAATAGAGCAAAACCAATAGTTACAGTGAGAAGAGAGATTAATGTTGATAGTATGATTATTTTCGCAGCTAAATCAGCGTTGCCGCCCATCGCTTCTACCATAATTAAACTAGCTGTTGCTGTGGGTGACGCTGTTAACAAAAATAACACACCAGCTGCTTTAGGATCGATTGGTAAAATAAATAGCAATATTACCAAAATTAGTGGGCTTAAAATAATCTTACCAAAACTTGCCATCAAGGCAGGCTTCAAGTTTTGCTTTAATTGTTGAAAATTTAATGACCCACCAATGGCGATTAACGCTAAAGGTAGAGTCATTTGTGAAATATACTGGTTACTTTGTAAAATTAGAGCAGGGGTTTTGAAGCCTATTAAGTTTGCAACTAAACCCGCGGTTATTCCAATAATTAATGGGTTTTTAATAATATCTTGAATATTTTTTTTAATAGAGCCACTTTGCTGATTTAAGCTATTATTAAGGGTAAAAATAGACAGTAAATTATATACAATAATCGTTGCTGCTGTTGGTATTGTCGCGATAGCAATGCCTTTATCCGGATAAGCATTCGCACATAAAGCTAAACCTACAATAATTAAATTACCTCTAAAAGCTCCTTGAACAAAAACACCTTTATCCCGCTCAGCACCAACAAACTTGAATGCCGTATAATGGCTTATAATGAATACAATAACGGTAGTTAATAATATTAATGCAATATGGGAAACATTAATAAGTTGTTTAAAATCATGAGATGCAGTACTGGTAAATAAGATAATAGGTAGACCAATATTGAAAATGAATTTAGACGAGATACGAATAAACTCTTTATTAATGAATCTTATATGAAATAACCATGTACCTAACGTTATTAAGATAAATATTGGCGCGGTGATTTGGAGGGCTATAGGTAAGAGTGAAAAAATATTTTGGTTATATTCCATTGTGCGTTTGGTCTTTGTTTATTTTACTAGCGATTAACTTTTTATTTTACGTTATTTCTCCCATAAAAACTCGGTTAACATTAGGTATTGTTTATATTATTAAGTGCTTATATGTTTTATATATTACTAGCGCAATACACGATTTTAGCTGTTTACTGTCTTGTCATCATTTTTATTGTTGTCGATGTTGGGGAACTCAAGACAGAAACAAGAGCCACTGCCTAATGTAGATTCAATTAATACTTTTCCTTTATGCTTATCCATTATTGTTTTAACAATCGTTAAGCCGACACCACTTCCATCTGTTGTTGATAGTCTCTCAAATATAGCGAATACTAATTCGTGATATTTAGGGTCTATCCCAATACCATTATCTTTTACACAAATGGTAGTGGAAGATAAGGTCTGTTGTGTGTATATATCTATTACTAAAGGAACCGATGGGTTACGGTAGCGAATAGCATTACTTAATAAGTTAAGTAATGCTTCACCGAATAATCGTGGGTTTGCATCTACCGTATTTAAATTATCGGTAATGTTTATTGTAGCGTTGCTCTCATTTATAGCTTCTTCAAGAACTCGACATTGTTCTTCAATTATTGTTTGTACATTAACTTGAGAAATAGCAATAGTTTGTTGAACAATACGAGATAAATCGAGTAAATCAGTTAAAAGGCTTTCCATATTTTTAACATTTTCAATGATGCGAGTCAGTCGATGCACTTGCTTTTCGGTTAATGTTGATAACAATTCTGATTTCAGTTGTTGAGTGAATGCTGAAATAGTAACCAATGGTGATTTAAGATCATGAGATACAGTATAAATAAATTGCTCCATTTCTTTATTTTTATTTATTAACTTTTTATTTAACGTATTGGCTTGTTGTTTTTCTTTTTTAAGATCTTTCATGATGCTCACTAAAGTTGCTTGTGAGCGTGTCATCTCTGTTTTTTGAGCTTCCATTTTAATATTTAATGCATTACTTTTATTAAGCTTATGTTGTTGTTCTTTAAAAAAGAATCTGACAATAGCGACTAATGTTATGAGAAGTGCAATCAAAACAATAAGACTTAATTTAAGACTACGCTCTACTAAATCAGTCATTAGTGCTTCAAGTGTGAGTGTAATCTTATTGTATGCCAAGGTGATTTCAATGTGAGAAGGCTCGTCATTATAACGAAGAAATTTGTCTAACTCATGTGTGGTCATTTCTTTATCAAGGAGTTCTGGAAGTGATAAAAGATGCTCATTATAAGCAGATAACATATTTCTTGTATCTTGCATGTTGAGCTCTCCAAGTATTAAAGCGCCTTGTCGCTCAAATTTACTTAATAGAAGTTTTGCAATACGATAATTCTCAAAAGCATTTTCTCGATAGCTAGGCTCATTCGGTCGTAAAATAGCATTTTTAAAATTATGTATTAGGCCGACATAACCAATTTGATTTTGAAGTTCAATGAGAGAAGCATATATTTCAGTTCTGCTCTGTCTGATGTCTTTTTGTTTAGCAACGAAATTTAACGCTATAAATATTTCAAGTGAAATAAAAAAAAGTAGTAGTGTCGCGAGTATAATATTGTTGGATTTCATGGGTGATCACAACGTAACTCTCTAACCAACAATATAACTGTTGAAAGATTATTAAATTTTATAGGTGTATATTTTATTGAATTCATGTATTTATATTCCTATTTTGTCTTATTGTAATTGTTCGTTATTCTGCTTTTGGAAAACATAGCTCTATACACGTTCCTTTATGCAATTCAGATATTAGTGTTACCGTACCGTTTTGCTTTTCCATTGCGGCTTTAACGATATTCAAGCCAACCCCTGTACCTGTATTCGCATCTTTATTAATTTGTTCAAAGATATGAAACACTCGTTCATGGTTTGATTTATCTATACCAATACCATTATCACAGATAAATAGTGAAACAGAAGTATTACATTCTTTAGTATATACTTTTACTTGTAGATCTCGTTTATGGCTTTGATATCTAATTGAATTTTTAAAGATATTATCAATACATTGAGACAGGAGGGTTTTATTTGCCCATAAGAGGTGTAAAGGCTCGGATATAATTAATGTAAATTCCGTTTTTTTATATTCAGGCAGTACTCTTTGCCAATTTTTTTCAATGAGTTTTGTTACATTAAGTGAGGTTTTCGTTATTTCTGTATTCATAATCTTTGAAAGTTGTAACAAGTTGCTCAGTAATGTCCCCATATGTGTTACATTTTCAATAATTCTTTTGAAGCGATGTTTTTGCTTTTCTGATGTATAGGTTGATAACTCGTTAGCTAATGTTGAAGTAAAACCGTTAATAGTCACTAAAGGCGACTTTAAATCATGGGATACAGCGTATACAAATTGTTCTAGCTCTTTATTTTTTGATTTTAGTGTTTTTGCTAATGCCTTGGATTTAGATAAAAGGTTATCTTGAACTTGCACAGCTTTTCTCAACTCTAATTGCAAAACAACTTGCTGGGCGATTATTGTCAGCTGTTTTTTTTGAATATCAGTTAATATTGATGGCTTATTGTTGAGCACACAGAGTGTACCTAACCGAAGACCGTTAGGTGTTATTAGTGGTGCTCCAGCATAGAACTTGATATTAGTTGGCCCCGTTACTAAAGGGTTATCGTGAAATCTCTCATCTTTGTCGGCATTTTTTACTTCGAATACTTGTTCATGGTGAATAGCGTGCGCACAAAACGCAATATCTCGAGGGGTTTCTTGTACTGTAACACCGAGGTGAGATTTGAACCATTGCCGTTTCTCATCAATTAACGAGATAAGGGCAATAGGCATATTACAAACACTTGATGCTAACTCAGTAAGTTGGTCATAGTTTTGTTCAGGTAGCGTATCTAATATCTGATATTCATTTAAAGCCGCCAGTCGAGAGGATTCGTTGTCAAGAATTGGTGCAGATTTCATTGCTAAACGCTCCTTTATCAATTATATAGATTGTTATAAATCTGATAACAAAGAATACTTTTCTATTTATCTTTGTTCCTGTAATTTTACTTCTAATAAATCGGCAGGCATGGGCATGCCAAGGAGGTATCCTTGAAATTTATCAATTTTAAGTTTACGGCAAACCTTTAGCTGGTTTTTCGTTTCAATGCCTTCGGCAACTACGGTAAAGTTTAGTAACTTTAACATAAGAGTTACGGCTTCTAATAAGCTATTCTTTTTATCAGTATTTAATTCATCTTCTTGCAATGTTTTATCTAATTTAACGATATCAATGGGATAATTGTTTAAATGTGATATTGAGGAAAATCCCATACCAAAATCATCCAAGGCAATTTTAAAGCCTGCAGATGAAAGGGAATTGAGTGTTTGTCGAGTAATATTATCGTTGTCTAGTAAAGCGGTTTCAGTGATTTCTAATATGATAGTGTCAGGTTTAACTCCATATTTTTGTGCTGCATATTTAATTTTTTGAGTCAGTTGAGCATTTTGTAATTGGATTGCTGAAATGTTAATTGCTAAGGTAAAATTGTTATCATACTTAGTCTGCCATGATGCTAAATTAGCTAAGGCTGTGTCGATGACCCATTGGCCTAAGTCATGAATTAAACGTGTTTCTTCTGCAATAGGGATAAACTCATCTGGGGTATATGAGTTTGGGGTGTCAGGCCACCTAATAAGAGCTTCAACGCCTTTAATGTTTTCACTGTTGGCACAAAAAATAGGTTGATAAAATAAGCGAAAGGATGAGTTCTTAATTATTTCATTCATTTCATTTCTGATAAAGAAACGACGGTTAAATTCATTTTGATAATGTAATTCATAAAAGCATAGTGTGTTTTTACCATTCTTTTTTGCTCTATACATGGCGACGTCGGCATATTTCATTAGTTGATCATGGCTATTTGCATCATCTGGGTATAACGCCGCACCAATGCTCACTGTACAGTCCATTCTCTGACCATCGATTAAGAAAGGCTGTTGAAATGATTGTAAAATACGACTAGCAATCATATTAACTTCTTCTGCAGAGTTTATATTCGCTAAGGTTATTGCAAATTCGTCACCGCCTAGTCGGGCAAAGCCATCGTTGATTCTTAGGCAATTTTTGACTCTAGCGACTAACTCAACTAGAAGTATGTCTCCAGCGTGATGACCTAATGAATCATTAATATGCTTAAAATCATCTAGATCTAAAATGAGCATGCCAACAGAAAGCTTTAAACGATCACTATTAGCAATCATAATGTTTAACGTTTCATCGAAATAATGACGATTATGTAAGCCAGTTAATTGATCAGTTTCAGCCATATTCTTTAAGGCCAAATAACTTTCCTGCATTCTTTGTTCCATTTCAAAGCGCTTTTTAGAGTGAATAATTGCTTGAGATAGCTTAATATGTGAAATGTCGCTTTTAGGAATAAAGTCTTGTGCACCAGCTTCAATACAATTGAGGGCGATTGATATATCTTCTGCGGCACTAATAACAATAATTGCTGTATTACCTAAATTGGGACGTGAACGCATCTCAATAATCATTTCAATACCATTAATTTCAGGCATATGATAGTCAAGTAATATAATATCGAATACTTCTTCATCGATTAATACAAGCGCTTTTGCTACACAATCAGTTCCTTTGATTTCATAATTATTTTCTAAAGATGTTCCTAGCGCTCTTTTTGCAAGTGCGATATCAATTTCATTATCATCAACAATCAGTATTTTCATTGCAGAATAAATCCTTTTAAGCATAACTTTTAGACGTTTTAAGTAATTATTTTCTAAGTAAAAATGAAAAAACTGTCGTTGGAAAAGTTAAAAATATATACACGAAAATATTTTAATCACCCTAAAGTGTTTTTATTTACTAAGAGTTTGTACTTTAAATTAATATATGACTATGCTTAATAAATATACATTTTATTATGTACCTTTACACTAGCAGCACATATTAATATTGTCTAATTTTGAACTATTAAATGTACTCTTAAAAAAATAACAACGGATTACATAAAGCATGCGAGTGATAATTATAGAAGATAACACTGATCATTTTGATATTATTGACGATGCATTTATGTCGATTACGGAAATAGATGTGGAGGTAGTTCGGGCTGATACCTTAACTAAAGGGAAGCGTTTACTATTATCAGAAAATTTTGATATATGCTTGTGTGATTTACAACTTCCCGATTCAACTATAATTGAAACCGTAGAATGGCTAAGTTCACAAACTAATCCATTACCTATGGTGACATTAACATCATTAAACAGTAGTGATGTTGCACGAAATTTGCTGAAAAAAGGGATACAAGACTATTTACCAAAAGACTCTTTAACTCCTGCTTTACTTTATAAAACATGTTTATATGCTATTGAGCGATTCCGTCATCAAAAAATAGTGGCGGGATACAACCAAGATATGCAAGTATTTTGTGCTAGCTTATCTCATGATTTTAACGGGCATATTACCCGTATAATGGGCGTATCAAGATCATTAAAATCAGACTTAATGGAACGAACTAGCTGCACACCAACGGAATTGAAGTGGTTTGAGTATATTGAAAAAAGTACAACAGAAGTACATAAATTAGTATCTAATTTGCATAATTACCTGTCTGTAGGTTATACCGATCAGGTTTTTGAGTCCGTTTGCGTAAAGTCAGTGATTGAAAATGTAACTTCTTCCCTTAAAGGTGCTCTGCAAGTAGATTTCGAATTAAATATACCTAATGAATTAACGACTATTCAAGGCAATAGTACTTTACTTCAAATATTGTTCCAAAATTTAATTGTTAATAGTATAAAGTTTAATAATGGTTACCCTATTATTGATATATCTGTGCGAGCGCATGGCAATCATGTTGATGTTATTTTGAAAGATAATGGTATTGGTTTCGAGCAAAAACATGTACAAAAAATATTTTCACCATTTAATCGCCTTGCCAATGGCATGAAATTTGGCGGTTCAGGTTTAGGGTTAAGTATCGTTAAGCGTATTATTGAGCATCATAATGGCAGTATTGAGGCACATTCAGAGTTAGGTGTTGGTAGTCAATTTATCCTAAAATTTAACAAAGAATGATTACACATTTTAGTAATTAAAAGGTTGTTTTAAAATTAATTAAACCACTAGAGGACGTAACGTGGATAATCTTAAGCTAATGTCGGCATTAATGGTAGAAGACAATATTGATCATGCAGAATTGATGATGGATGCTTTCAATGAATTTAATATTAAAAATTCAATAACGCATGTAATGGATGGTGAGGAGGCTATTGCTTACCTAAGAAACGAAGCTCCATTTGAAGATCTTCATAAATTTACTCGCCCTGATATTGTATTTTTAGATATTAGAATGCCTAAACAAAGTGGTATTGCTACCTTAAAAATAATGAAAGAAGACGCTCTGCTCAAAGATATTCCTGTGGTGATGATTAGTACGTCAAACACGTCACCAGAAATAAAAGAATGTTATGGTTTAGGCGCTAGTGGTTTTGTTACTAAACCGTTAAAGTTTGAAGACTTTACAAAGAAAATGAAGGAGTTAAATTATTATTGGGTACTCACTGCTGAGTTACCGACAAAATAAATTATTGATACAACCTCATACTAAAATAGCACTGTGTATACCAGTTTATGCTTGACATAGGTACAGTTCTTATTGCATTTATATATTTCCAAAAGCTAATTAAACAATAAAAAATTTAATAAGTAAAATTTATTAAATCAATGTTTAAATTAAAGCAGCAAAAGTCGAATTTAATTGAGTTATTTTTTAAAATATAACACAATTAAATTCGACTAAAATTACTTAGCTAAGATACCAATAAGCAGCACTATATCGTTAATTGATTTATCGTCTTATTACAAATCAATGCAGTCATTATTTAATTTCTACCGTCGCTTGTGTATGCTTATCAGCCTTAGTTTCATTATGAAAACCCAATTGATTTAACTGTTAGCTCTGCTCGCAAGCGAACTGCTATTTTTTCAATCTGGGAAATAACACGATTCGTTTAAAAGAGATATTACATGTCTAAAACAAATTCAAATAACCCAGCCTATTCTCCTGCTGCCGGTGGTTGGGGCGCACTGAAAAGTTCAACTAAACATATTATTCAAAGTGAAAATGCTATGAAGGGCGTAAAAGCCTTACTTCGAGCAAATCAACCAGGAGGCTTTGATTGCCCTGGTTGTGCTTGGGGGGATTCATCAACGGCTGGCAAAATAGATTTTTGTGAAAACGGTGTAAAAGCAATTGCGTGGGAAGCAACTAGTAAACGTGTTGATGCTACTTTTTTTAAGCAACATTCAATAACAGAATTAAAAAGCTGGGATGATCACTCACTTGAAAAAAGTGGCCGCTTAACTGAACCAATGTTTTATGATGGCGAGAGCGATCATTATCAACCAGTTAGTTGGAATAAAGCCTTTAGTATAGTTGCCGATAGCCTTGCTGATTTGTCTTCGCCTAATGAAGCATTATTATATACATCGGGTCGAGCAAGTAATGAAGTTGCCTATATGTATCAATTATTTGGTCGAGTACTTGGCACTAATAATTTTCCTGATTGCTCTAACATGTGTCATGAGGCATCGGGAGTAGGCATGACAAATAGCCTTGGTACTGGTAAAGGTACCGTTACCATGGAAGACTTTAATGAAGCGGATGCTATTTTTGTTTTTGGTCAAAACCCAGGAACTAATCACCCGCGTATGCTGGGCACATTACGTAAAGCAAGTAAGCGCGGTGCTACGATTGTTTCGATTAATAATTTAAAAGAGCGCGGCTTAGAAAAGTTCTCAGATCCACAAAGTGCAAAAGAAATGATTCTTTTTACAGGCACTAAAATTAGCCAATATTATTTTACACCGCGATTAGGTGGTGATATGGCTTTATTACGTGGTGTAGCAAAAAGTTTATTTGAAAGATTTGAACAAGATAAATCTGTACTCGATATAGAATTTATTAATGAACATTGTCAAGACTTTGAAGCATATAAACGCAGTGTTGAATTAAGCTCATGGGATAAAATAATTAGCCAATGTAGCTTAACAAGAGAAGATATTGAGCAAATAACCGATATCTATGTAAGTAGTAAGAAAGCAATTTTTACATGGGCAATGGGAATTACTCAACATAGTCACTCAGTAGCGACAGTAAGAGAAATTGTTAATGTACTGATGTTAAGAGGTAATATTGGTAAAACAGGAGCTGGTGCATGTCCTGTACGTGGACATTCAAATGTACAAGGTAACCGTACTGTGGGCATTAATGAAAAACCATCTATGGACTTTCTTGATGCATTAGCACAAAAATATTCGTTTAGCGTTCCTCGTGATGATGGTTTTAACACCGTTGAATCAATTCACGCAATGTTAGCCAATAAAGCTAAAGTTTTTATTGCATTAGGTGGCAATTTTGCTGCTGCTACTCCTGATACTAAACGTATATATACGGCATTATCGCAATGTGATTTAACGGTTCAAATTAGTACTAAACTTAATCGTAGTCATCTGATGACAGGAAAAAAAGCACTGATTTTACCTTGTTTAGGTCGAACTGAAATAGATACTCAACAAAGCGGTGAACAATGTATTACCGTAGAAGATTCTATGAGTATGGTACATAGTTCACGAGGGCAAAATGAACCAGCCTCTGTGCACTTACGTTCAGAAACAGCAATTATTGCAGGAATAGCAGCAGCTTCAGTAGGCAATAAAACAGTTAATTGGCATAAATTGGCCAGCGACTATGCTTATATTCGTGACGATATTAGTGAGGTTATTCCTGGTTTTGAACAATATAATGAGCAAATAAAAGCGAGACGAGGTTTTTATTTAACGAACCCCGCAGCGAAGCGTCAATGGAACACGCCAACTAAAAAAGCGATGTTCTCAACAGCCTCATTACCCGAAGAGTTAGCGCATGAAAAGGTGCAAGATAGAACTGATAATATGGTGCTGACATTACAAACGCTACGTTCTCATGATCAATATAATACAACCATTTATGGTATGGATGATCGTTACCGAGGTGTTTATGGCGAGCGTAAAGTTATTTTTGTTAATGCTGACGATATGGAAAAATTATCGTTAGAGCAGGGGGATTATGTTAAACTTACCACAATTTCAAACGATGATATTGAACGTTCAGTCGAAAGCTTTAAAGTGGTTGAGTATACTATACCACAAGGCTGTGTTGCGGCTTATTACCCTGAAACTAACCCTTTGGTACCACTTGAAAGTATTGCTGATGGCTGTGGTACACCCACTTATAAATCTATTCCTATTTCACTAGAGAAAGTATAACGTTAATCGTTATTAATTTAATGGATTAGTGAAATAGAAAAGTGCAAGAAGAGGCCTGATAGCAGGCCTCTTTTTTGTCTCTAGGTTATTTTAGAGCTCCGAAACAGATAAAATAATTTTATTTCTTAACCATTTATTTGCAGGATCTAAATCTACCTTATTGTGCCAATACAAATGAACATCAACATCAGGTAAACTTACTGGTAAAGGAAAAATAACTAAATCGAGTAATTGAGCGTACATCATCGCGGTAACTTTTGTTATGGTAAATAGCATATTGTTATTTGTAATAACTCTACAAGCTGAAAATGAATGCTGACACCTTAAGCCTATTTTACGTTGAAGTCCTAATCGAGCAAGTTCAAAATCTTCAATACTTGTACCCACTGAACGAGATGATACCAGCACGTGATCTTGCGCAAGATACTCGTCTAAACTTAGAGTCGATTGTATATCTGGATGATTTTTTCGGGCTAAAACTACTAACTCACTTTGTTCTAACTTGGTATGTGAAATGTTTTCGCTAACAGGTAAAAGTGTATCTATCGCCAAGTCAATATCACCACTAACAAGTTTATTTTCTATATTACTACGATTTACCCGTCTACTACTCTGAAGCTTAATTAATGGTGCTTCTTTTTTTAAACGCTGCATCAATGGCGGAAGATAAGACGCTTCTAGGGTGCCATGTAATGAAATATTAAAACTTTTACGCGATATTGAAGGCTCAAATTGACGAGATTGTGCTAAACATACTTGTAATTGTCGTAATGCTTCTCGAACATCAGCAACCACATTATTGGCTACCGCGGTTGGACGCATTTTATTACCTTGACGAACAAACAAAGGATCACCAAAATGATCACGCAGTTTACTTAACGAATGACTAATTGCTGGTTGTGATAAGTTAAGTGCTGAGCCCGCCTTAGTAATATTTCCTTCACAATATATGGCTTCAAATACCACAAATAAGTTTAAATCAATTTTCATCAAATCTCCCCGCTAACCCCAACTCACTATTATGAATATTACATCTAGTATTAATAATAGTATTCTTTATAAGAATGTAGATATGTTTTTATTATTCGTATTTTTAATGTAAGTGTTGTGTCTAATATAGTCAAGTAGTATGAATATCATTAATAATGGTTGTTGAATCAACTGTCTGTGTACATTATTAATACTAGGCTTTTAAAGATTACCGGTCTTCAATTTATTATGAAGAAAAATTTGTGTGTAGAGATTAATACTACAACCATTAAATAAATATCACTAAATCAAACTGTCTAACTGAGTAACAATTATTTCATTGGCGCACGCTTCTATTTAATAGTTTTGTTATAAAAGATTAAATTAAACTTGCAAATACAAATGAGAGTGATTATCATTTGGTTCGTTAAAAGGTGAAACACACCTACCAAATAGGTCAATAAAGTATTGCTTTGAATGGTCTTCGATTATTTTAAAATAGTAAATCAGTGAGGTAGCATAAATGGAACATCAACAATGGCAGTCGCTGCTAAAGCTTGGTAATCATTGCTTTCATGAAAAGGAATGGAGTAAAGCGGAGAACTTTTATAGCGAAGCATATGACTTATTAGCTTTTTCTTATCGTAATAATCCTTTGTGTGCTGACACGTTAATGGCTTGGGTTTGTTCATGTCATAATTTATCTGCGCTTTATGAACATCAAGGAAACATCAGTTTAGCATTAAGATTTTTGATGGTGCCACACGAATACCTGTTAGAAGTAACTAACGCTAAAGTAGATGATGAAGACATTAAGTTAATTGCTTTAAAGGCCTTTCATTAATACTATCTCCCATACTACTGTTCAACAAAAAGCACGTCATTTGTGATGACTGCATTGACAGGTTTGACTCATTAAAATTATTACTACAGCAACAAGAAAACGTTATTCATTAATACTTAAAGGAAAATTAGATGTTTAGGTTATATATCGTCATTTTATTGTTATCAGTTTCTGCTCCAAGCTTTTCGCATTCAGGTCATGATCATAGTGATCCTATGGCAGGGCTCATTCATTTACTCTGGGTTGCTCCTCTCGTTATTGGTATTGGTTTAATTATTTATCAATTTACAAAAAAGCACCGTTTTTTTAACAAGAAAAAGTAAGGTACTTATAATGATTTTTGATCTATTAGCTAAAATTGATACTAAATATCCCTTCGATCAAGCTGTCGCGCATTGTGATATACCTTGTAAAATTTATGATCCTATTACAGCACAACTAGCAGTGCTTACAATGATCAGAATGGTTGATTTGTTAAATGAATTAAAAGACTGTGAATCGTTAACTCTCGAGCAACAAGCGACATTTATTCGTTTAGTTAATGAGAAAGAAGCACATGGAAATAAAGTAAAGGAAGAGATACTTATTATTTGGGGAGATTATATAAAGCAACCTCAATTAGATAGTCATCAAAATTTGCACGCACTAACACATGAAATTATGTTGGCAGCTTCTAAGGCGAAACAAAGCATAAATCGTGAAGCTAGTGTAAAGCTATTGGATAAAGTAAATCAGTTTGTTGAAATCTTTTGGGAAACTAAAGGCATTGAAGTTTATCGTGCTATTTGCCCTTATCCACCAGCAGAATCTTTAAGCTATCCTGTACTAAAGTCGATTTAATGGTTGTGCTTAAATTGTTAACTGTAAAAAATAAAAAGAGTGGCAGTTTATCTGCTGAAAAATTAAAACCAGATAATAAAACCCAATGTTTTGGGCTAGTTATAGGGATGTCTAAACTTAAAAAGAGTCAATGATGAATCATTCACTCAATTTTGTATTAGCTAAAGCTTATAATTTAACAAATAAGGTATCGCTACCTTGTTATCGTAGAATGCTATTACCGGTTTTTCTTTGTATTCTGCTATTTCAACCAAAAACGCATGATCTTATGCTTACCGTACTTGCTGATGCTTTTTGGCAAGTAGCTGTTTTTGTCGCGTTTACATTAGCTATTTATCATTTATTTGCCAATAAGCTTAGCTGTTTATACGTTAGTAAAAAGGGTGAACGTAAGCCTATTTATGAAGTGCTAACCGCAAGTGCCATGGGAGTGTTACCTGGTTGCGGTGGTGCCATTATTGTCATTACTCAATTTGTAAAAGGTCAAATGGGCTTTGGATCTGTTGTTGCGGTGTTAACTGCCACAATGGGGGATGCCGCATTTCTTATACTAGCAACAAAGCCTGTAACAGGTTTAATGGTCGTTGCTATATGTTTATGTGTTGGTATTTTATCTGGTGTTATTGTTAATGCAATACATGATCCTAGCTTTTTACGTCAAACGGTAAAGGAATTAACAATTTCCGAAAAAGCCACTCCTATAGAAAAAGAGTTACCTAAAGCCTTAAAAATACAAGGCCTCTTATGGCAATGGTTGTTAATACCTTGTGTCGTCATTAGTTTTTTATTTGCAGGTCAGGTTGATGTTGCCTCGTTAATTGGCCTGAATAATGTAACATTGCAAATGATAGGGGCAGCTTTATGCTTAGTGTTAATTATATTGTGGGCTATTACTAGCGAAGTCACTAATTTTGAATCAATTGTCGCTGAGGATAAAAAATCCAGGCACGATAAAGTCTTTCAAAAAGTCGCTTTAGATACTAACTTTGTTGTTTGTTGGGTTGTCGTGGCGTTTATCGCTTTTGAATTGGCAATGCGCTATGGCGATTTTCAATTAGCCGCTATATTCATTGAATACAGAGCGCTCTCGCCATTAATTGGCGTTTTAGTTGGCGTGATCCCTGGTTGTGGCCCTCAAATTATAACAACTTCTTTGTATTTATCTGGTGCTATCCCATTATCAGCACAAATAGGTAATGCTATTAGCAACGATGGCGATGCCTTATTTCCTGCTATTGCGTTATCACCACAAGTTGCATTGGTTGCAACTCTTTACTCTACCATTCCTGCATTAACCGCTGCTTACGGCTATTATTGGCTATTTGAATAAGGAAACTTAATTTATTTAGCGTCGATATAAAATTTAATATACGAGTTAGTTTCATATTGCTTATACCGGCTTTAACCGTAAATAACGTGTTAAATCGCTATTGATTCTCATTTTTTATTTCACGAGATGTTAAAAAATCGCGTTTGTTGCTCATCTCTTATTGAGGACTTATTAAGATGTTCACGATCTAATCGATGTCACCAAAGACCATTTAAGCGAGATTGCTAATGAGTTTGTGTTATTAATACAAGCAGTTCAAAGGTTAGGTGTTATAGACAAAGATAAAACGCGCAATACCTTACGATTCATGTACAAATTAGAATTGCAGGCTTGCGTATCTTTACCAAAATGAGTAGTGTTGAACGCCTATTTAAGGTCAAATTGACAATATTTTTAATCACTACCCATTGTCATTTTTCCTTTAGCTAATTTGTGGAGTTGGTATGAATCATCAAGTGATTTTATTTGATATAAACGAGACTGTCTTAAACCTAAGTATTTTAAAGCCTACCTTTAAACAATATTTTGGTGATGAAAGCCATATGGATAGATGGTTTTCAATGCTCCTGCATTCTTCAACAGTATGTTTAGTCACTGATGTTCAAACAGACTTTAAAAGTTTGGCATTAGCTGCATTAAAATCAATAGCGGGTCGTTTAGCACTAACATTATCTGATGATGATTACGCTAACATACTTAAAACATTGGCGAGCCTGCCTGCACACAGTGATATAATACCAGCGCTAGTAAAATTACGTGCGGCAGGTTTTACTCTTATTGCTTTTTCAAACTCTTCAACAAGCTTACTTTCATCTCAGCTAAGCAATGCGGGTTTAAATGAATATTTTGATGATGCCATTTCTGTTGAAAGTGCTGGCACGTTCAAACCGTCTAATAATGCTTATCAATATGCGGTAAAAAAACTGGCTGTTCCTGCTAAGGATATTAGATTAGTTGCCGCACATGATTGGGATACGCATGGTGCATTAAGTGCTGGATTAAAAGCTGCCTTTGTTGACAGATTTGGAGCACCCTATAATCCTTTATATATAAAACCAGATATCATAGCGTCTACAATGGAAGGTATTGCCGAGCAAATTATCAAAAGTAACAGATGATAATTTAATGATTTAATCGCAGCTCAAACAGCGGCTATAAATTTCAATATACTATTAAAATAGGATATAAACACTATCACGCTTCGTGTCCCAATGTGTGATAGTGTCAAGTTTTTAAATAACTATTTTAACTGTTTAGAAGACGTAAACCGATCCTCATCCTGATAGATAACTATGCCACCACAGCGGTCACTGAATAATTTTTCATTATTGACCGCTGATCCGACAAAGCGGACGAAAGCGCCTTTGTAGGCAGCGTTCCAAAACTGACAAAACAGAACAGGAGGATTTTTGCAGTTTCTGATAACCTAAAGCGCATAAAATTAACTTTTTAAACCTTGATTAGGTGAGGGCTAAACTGGCTAACAAGTGATACTTGCTCCGTTCGTACACATGTTTATTTTTAAATCTCGTTCAATGTTAATACTGCAGATATGTAAATTAATAATATATTACGTTAAATCAGTATCTTATACTCTATCTATACCAACAGATACATTATCAAACCATATGATTAAAATTCAGTTACTAAGTGGTTAATATATGGGCCTGTAAGGGTGATTAACTATAAAATACAACATTTAACACCATAAATTTTAATAAAATACACTGCCAAACCTTTATAATTTAATCGTTGCAATAAGCTTTTAGGTTAAAACCATCTAAAATCACACCCATATTTAAAAATACTATACATTCAACAAATTATACTATTTGTTTTGTCATTTTTTTTTACACATTTAAGAATCAGATAATTGTATAAAAACTCATCTTATTGACATTTATTGCTTTTTATGTTTTGGCGTATTTATTGCTTTGGTATTATTGTGCAGTAATTAATGAATTAATGAATTAATGAATTAATGAATTAATGAATTAATGAATTAATATTTAAACGGTTACTTACCCAAATTTTTGAAAAAACAAAAAGGAATATCGAATGACTCCTAAACTATTGTTAATACTTTGCACAGCTATCGTACTATCTTTCAGCCCCTTAGCATCCGCCGGCCTAATACAAGCCGATTATACGGCCGTTAACGACAATTTGGCAGTTTACGACGACAAATCTGGCATCACATGGCTTGACTTATCGCTTACTGCTAACATGAGTTATAACCATGCAGGCACCGCGTTTACGGGGTGGCGCCATGCGACAAATTCAGAAATCGCGAGTTTATTTCAAAACAACTTCACTGCACCTACGTACAATCCCAGTGGTTATCAAACCAGTATATTAGCAACGACGGAGTTAGGCCTCGAAGCTAAGATATTTCAACAATTATTTGGCCTTTCGTTTACCAGTACTAGCACCACAACTAGTTTCGGACTATACAGTAATGAAGATGGTGTCCTAAATATTGCCGGTGTAGTGAACGACACCTATGACGGTAATTTAGAAATTTATGGGCCTGATTACGCGAATGATTTTAACGCATACCGTGGGAACGGTAGTCAGATTAGCGGCACGTATTTAGTCAGGTCCGACGTCGAGGTCGTACCGGAACCCGCCACTCTTGCTATTTTTGCATTAGGAATGATTGGTTTAGCATCACGCCGTTTTAAGAAGCAATTTTAAGTTTAACGATTCAGTATCAAGATTAATTATCAATGACAGTATGCCTGAATAAGCACATGTAACCAATATTGCTGATAATCATCAAGAAACGCCCCTCCAATTAGATAGGCGTTTTTTAATATATCTAATGACCTGTTTAGGCTTACTGTTGCTATTTAGAAATTTGATGTCAACGGCAGCTTTGAGCTTAAAGCTCACAAGAAAACATGATAGTTCTCCATTAATAACGGAGAACTATCATGTTTTCTTTAACCGTTTATACACCAACCGAGCCTTGGAATAAAAACAAAATTGTAGGGCAAAAATTACCGCTTAAGCTTCAATAAATTTGGGCAATCCGAATAAGGCTAGAGTTAGTAAATAATATAAGAGACCTTGCACTTTTTAATCTTGCTATTGATAGCTAATTAAGAGGATACGATTTAGTAACTCTGAAAATAAGGGATATTGCCTACGGAAAAACTATTCAGTCGAGAGCTATTATTGTGCAACAAAAGACAGGATTACCCGTTTAATTTGAACTTACCGAAATTACACGAAATTCAGTTTAAGCTTTAATTACAAATTTTCATCTAAGCCCAAACGATTATTTGTTTAAATCACGAATACATTCGTCAGAACATCTATCAACACGTCAGTATGGAAGAATTGTTGATGCTTGGGTTTCCACGATAGGTTTAGAGCAAACTCAATACGGAACTCATACGATGAGAAGAACTAAGCCTTCATTGATATACAAAAAAACTAAAAATTTGAGAGCATGCCAATTATTGTTAGGCCATCGAAAGCTTGAAAGCACAGTCAGATATTTAGGAATAGAGGTAGATGATGCTCTTGAGATTTCAGAAAGTATCGATTCTTAATAATATGCCAGTTCTACATTTAGGAACTGGCATCTACGCCACCATTGAAGACGTACGTCAGAAATATAAAACTGCCATAAAAGACGATTTTGTGGCAGAAGCGAAGGTATTGGAAAGTCAATAATTATTACAAAATTACATGTATTTTACCCAAGCTTGGTGAGTGTTTTTCTTGAAATTAGAAAATTTTTTCGTGGGAAAATACAGTACTAAACTAAGCACAATTGAAAGAGCCCATATTTGCCAAACACTATCTACTCCATAATAAATTCCTTTATTAGCACCGAATATACTCACTAATACCCAATATAAAATCAGCAGTACATATAAGTGCAGTAAGTAGAAAAATAATGGTGCTGAGCCATAATGTATTAGGAAGTTAAAATTATCGGCACTGCTCTTTTCTAACAGTGCTAATACAATAAAAGCTACACCTAAAGTAATTAACAAAAAGCCTAATGATGGTGGGTATTTTGTAAAATTAATAAACGATTGCACCGTTAGAAGCCAATTATCAAAGCTAGTCCACATTACGGGTTCGACATAAATATTACCTAAGCGAATGATAAATAGTGTAAGTAAACTGAATGCCCCTAAGCTGAAAAGTATGCGTATTCTCTTATTAATATCAAATTTTGGAGAGAAGATAGGGGCAATAAAGTACCCTAAACAAATTACCCCAACCCACGGCAACGTAGGATAAGAGACTTTTATTTTAAACGTATCACTCGTAAATAAATATCCTCGGTCATGCAAAATCGTCCATAGAGAATAGCCAAATTCCTCTGGTGCAAAAGAAATGAAATCAAGAGCATTGTGGCCAAAGATAATTGTGATACCTATAAGCCCAATAACACGATGAGGTAAGTAAGTTAAAGCAGCTAAAGCTATCATACTTAAACCAATTGCCCACATAACCTGTAAATACAAGGCGTGATAATTCCCAAACCAAGAGAAATTGACCAAGGTTATTTCAAGGAAAATAATAAACAAGCCTCGTTTAAGGAGAAATGAATGTACATTTCGCTGAGGTTTATCCTGTGGATTTGCATATAACCAAGCACTTAACCCTGTTAGTAAAATAAAAACAGGAGCACAAAAGTGAGCCATAAACCGGGTGAAAAACAGCGTAGAGCTTGTTTCATCAATAATCATTGGATCTTCAACTTGCTGATGAAGAAAAACACGCTCACGCACATGATCTACCAACATAAATAGTATCACTAGGCCGCGTAGAATATCGATTGAAGGAATACGCTTTTTAAGATTTTGCAGATTTGTCATCATTTACCATTATGTAATATTAACAAAAAAAACAGCCCGAATATTCAGGCTGTTTTGCTATTTTACGAAACTAACGCCATAGTTTAGAACTGATATTTAATACTCGCAGTATAGTTAATAGGTGAACCAGGCATCGTCCAAAGTTTATGATATGAATTTTCAAAATACTTTTCATCAAATAAGTTGTTGATATCTAGTTTCAAACTTAGCTGACTATTGAGATCCATGACCGCAGATACATTCACTAAGGTATATGAAGGTAAAATATAATTGGCATCGGTTGTTTCACCCAAACGATCGCCTATATAGCTTACTGTAGTTGCTAAATATGTTTCTTTACCCATGAAGTTAGTCTGGTGTCTTAATGAGAGGTGACCGATATGATCAGCAACATTAATTAGACGAGATCCTTTTGGAATGGGCACGCCCCAATCTGAATTAATCACATCATTAGCAGTGCGAGCGTCAGTATAAGAATAGGCTAACTCCATACTCGTATTATCGGTCAACTCTGTAATTAAATTAAACTCAATACCTTGGCTTTCAACTTCACCTAACGTTGCTGAAAGGCCTGTATCAGGCTCAGACGTTAACATATTAGTTTTTTCTGCATCAAATAGAGCAATGCTGCCTGAAAAAAGATTAGCAATGTTTTCCCATTTTGCGCCAACCTCAAAAGATGTAGTTTCTTCAGGATCAAAGGCATTTCGATCAGCATCAAGGCCTGGATTTGGCCTAAAACCTTGGGCATAGCTTGAATACAAGTTTATAGAGTCATTTAAGCTATAAACAAAACCAATGCGAGGCGTTACTTCCATTTGCTCTTGATCTTGAGCTTCATTGATAATTTTATTCAATATATCTTGCTTAAAATTATCAACTCTGAAACCAACCAAAAGTTTTGCTTTTTCGGTAAGTTCTATCAGGTTTTGAGCATATAAACCTAAACCTTCCTGTTCTTCCATTGTTTGCGTTGTCGGAGATGTTGTTGGTTGTTCCTGCGTATAATCAGGATTATTTGGATCAATCGCATAGGTTGTATCACCTGAACCCCAAGCTGTACGCCAAACGCTATAATCAGTATTTAAATCAGATTGATAATAATCTAAGCCAATTAAAATATTATTTTTGAAACCTCCAAGCTCTAGTTCACCACTTAGTTCAAAACGAGTGGATAAATCATCTGCTTGATAGTCACGCTCTCTTCGTTGGCGAGATAGTAAGTTCGGGTTGGTATAAACTAGCTGACGACCAGCAGACAGTTCAGTATCTGATGATTGACCTTTAAATGATGAATCTCGGTACGCTAAACCAGCCAATAGGTGCCAGTCATTGCTTAGCTTGTGATTTAAAAGTAACTGATGCCCTAACGCTTCAACAACATGAGCACCATCTCGAATATCTCCATAAAAATCTTCAGCGTCAACGGAATCAAAATAGTTATCGAAAATATATACACCGCGATCTAAAGGTTTTTTCTGATCAAGCACTTCCATTTCATAGCTAAAACTGGTGTCATCAGAAATGTTCCATAAGAATGATGGATTTAAATGTAAGCTTTCTATGAAAACATGATCACGATAGGTATCAGAATCTTCATACGAACCATTTAAGCGGTATGCCATTTCATCATTTAAGCCATTTGTATAATCAAATTCAAATTGCTTTTTATCGTAGTTACCAATGGTGCCTTGGATATAACCTTGTTTATCAAATTGTGGTTTCTTAGTGATGATATTAATAGTACCACCTGGCTCACCCTGACCATATAAAGCTGAACCTGGCCCTTTCATCACTTCAATTGTTTCAACATTTGTAGTACTACGATTACCGTTATAACCACGAGAGTTGAAACCATTAACTAGATAACCAGTTGGATTGTTTTCATCACCAGAAAAGCCGCGAATTGCAAAGCTATCAAACATACCACCGGAGTTATTTTGTCTAACAATACTCGGCAATAATTCTAATGCTTCCATAAAGCGGGTGATGCTCTTAATTTCTAAAGTTTCAGCATTAATTCTATCAACTGCTTGTGGTGTTTCTATAAGTGGCACGTTGCCACGATAAGGCTGCCATATTCTTTTCACTTCAATATGTTCAATATTTTCTGGTGTATCTGAAGCTTGATTAATATTATCTTGTGCTAAGGCACTATTAGATATGGCGAATAATGAAAATAATAACTGCTTGTTCACTGACACTCTCAATGCTTGTGATAAAATAGTGATGTTACAACATAACACTGAAGAATCCTAGAGTTACAAGTAAAACAACACAAATAAAGAGAAAGGGTTTGGCTATTTAATTCGTGATAAACTTTCGCTTTAAACGATGAATTCAATGAATAACAGCAACACACGTAGTAATTTTCAGTAGAATTTCTTTTGTTTAACTTATTTGGCCACCCATAACAACTTATTAGGCCACCCATAATAACGTGGATGAAATTCAATCCATAAACTAAGCTTAATTTACCTTGATTAAGTTTGGTG
>NZ_JAUOPP010000021.1:0-93227 GCF_030547765.1 Colwellia sp. 6_MG-2023
GAGTTCCCATGTGAGAGTAGGACATTGCTAAACTTCTATTTAGAGAAGCCCGTAGCTGATGCTACGGGTTTTTTGCTTTCTGGGTTTTAATAAATAAACACAGAACAAGTACATATATACATCAATATCACTCCCAAGGTAGTGTGGCTTATGCTAGTTAAGCCCAGGTGGGTAAAGAACATGGTTAAGCTTTACTCTTTATTATATAAGGGAAGGCCTTTTTACTGTCAGGCGTAAAATTTGATTTTTATATATTAAATTAACCATGAGTTATTATTGTTAAAACTTTGATTGAGGCAGGTAATCACATTAGGTAAAGTTTCTTTCATATTATCTTCTTGATAGATTACATAAATTGGATAAGAAAATTCTGGTGAGTTTAGTACTCTTTCAAGTTTTCCTGATTGTAAATGAGGTTCCACTACGCGAGTTCTAAAGTATCCATTACCACCATTTTTCAATATATATTTTAATGCCATTGGTCCTAGATTAAAACTGAGAGTAGCCTGACGTGATAAGGGTAATACTGAATCTAATTGGTTTTTAAAGTCGTCCCCCCAATCGATAAATAAATAAGGGGAGGGGGTGATGGTTGAACGAACATGTATAAGCTTTTCTTCGACTATTTGTTCAACAACCAATCCTGAAAAGTAATTCGGTAGATGAACTACTATAGCATCCAGTTTATTTTCTTTTAATTTTTTGATCAACCCTGCCGTTTTATCTACTTCGATATGCACGTTTATATTTGGTAGAGTAGCTGTAATCTCTTCTAACCACTCGATCATGATTGGATTCCATAAACTGATATCTGCTCCAATATGAATTGATTCTGTTAAATTCATAGGTAGCTTCAGTTGATCCTGCGCTTTTTGCCATGTTTGTACAAGTGTTAAAGCATATGTTGAAAATACTTCTCCTTCTCTTGTTAATTGCGCGCCTGAACGATTCCTTATAAATAATTTACAGTCTAGCTGGCTTTCCAAGTTTTTTATTCTAGTGGTTACGGCGGTTTGAGTTATATGTAATCGACGAGCAGCTTCAACAAATGTACCCGTGCTCATTATTTCTAAAAATGTTTTAGCAAGTATTATGTCCATGTATAAAAATAATTGAAGTTAAGTATGGTTATTATTCATTATACATAAGTTTTAACTTTTATTATCCTTTACACAGATTTTAGTTTTGAGAGTTAATTAAATGTATAAATTAGGTGTTTTTAGCATGGTATTAACATTTCTAGTTGTGCTAGTAGCTGTTTATATTTTGTTTGTTTCATTAATTGAACTTTCACTGGGTTGGACTATGTTTTGGCATTTCACACTTATCTTAACTGGATTAGCGTTTAAGTTCTCTTATGTTTTAGTCTTAGCATCTAGCCGTGGGAGTAAGGCTTAGGTGGAAATTAAAAAATTTAAGGTATTTACTCATATTATTAAAATGATAGGAATTGAAACATCTAATACCTCATTTTATGAAAAAATAATTTCTAGTATTGGTAGTATCATAGGGATATATTGTAGTTATATCATCACAAGTTCGGCATTAACCGATCCGCATAGTCATATCCTATTTACTTCTTTAGGAGCAACAGCAGTTCTAATTTTTGTTACCCCACACAGTGCTTTATCACAGCCTTGGAATATTGTGTGTGGTCATATTTTTTCTGCTGTAGTGGGGTATTTGGCACTACTTTATATTCCTGATGTTATTCTGGCTAGTTCACTGGCTGTTGGTGGTGCTATTGTTATTATGTATTTGTCACGTAGTATTCATCCTCCTGGTGCGGCAACCGCCTTATTTATCATATTGTCAGGGCAAGAACATAGTTTTAACTTTGCTCTTATTTTTGAAGTATTATCTTTTAATCTTGTTGTTATTTTAATTAGTGGCGTCATTTTTAATAATTTATTTTATTGGCGTCGATATCCAGCATATTTATATTTTCACAGTCTCCACTCTGAAAATAAATCCAATAACTTAAGTCATGAAGACTTCAGTGCAGCTTTAATTCATTTAGATTCATATATTGATGTTAGTTCAGAAGAGCTGGCATTGATTTTTGATTTAGCATTAGATAATGCAGCTCAAAATATAAATAAGAGCAAAATACCGGTAAATAAAAATTGTTATTATAGTAACGGTGCATTAGGTAAAAATTGGTCTGTACGTGAAGTACGTGACATAGATGACAAAAAAGTAACCTATAAAACTGTCGTAGGAAATACGCCTTCAGTTTCTAAAAATTGTAGTATAAAAGAGTTTCAAAACTGGGCTAGGCTAGAAGTGATGGCTAAAAATAACACTTGGGTAAAAAAAGGTGTTTTACTTAATCGAGCAGGCTGTGAGTCTACATAAGTAAGATAATGGCCATAAAAATTTATGTAGATTTAAGTCTTAGTTACAACAATCAATATTTTTAATGAAAGATCTTTAAATTAATTATAACTTTTCTTGTACAATTATTTTAAAAGCTAAGTTAATGTTAGTATTACTTAAGCTATTAAATAATCAGTGTAGGGCCAAGGTTATGAAATCTGTATTTTCTACTATTTTTGTTATCTCTTTTTTTGCTTTTATCGCGGTTAAATTCTTTTTTACTAGTCTTTTTTCATTATTTGGCTATGCGGCTGTGCCTATTGAAAGCTTAGCAAGTTTAACCCATTCCAAAAAAATTATGCAAAAGATGCAAACCAGACACAAAGTAAAAAATGCTAATGTGTCAAAGCGTTTTATTAAGCGGTCAGGAAAAAAAGTAGCGATAACGGCTGCTTCTGCTGCAACCATTGGCACCGTTGCTGTTATTGGTACGTTAACTTATTTAGAGATAAGTCAATATTGTGATGATAAACAGGTATTAAATGAAGATGCCAATATTCTATTTGATACTCAAGAAGAGTTTGATATGCAAGCCTGCTTAGAACAAGGAAAACAAGATTCTGCGAACTTTGCGAATGAGGCTTGGAATAATGTAAAAGATAGTAGTAGTGATATGTTAAATCGCTTAGAAAAGTCTAGTGATGAGTTCCTTGAGCCGAGTAGAAAGGCGACGATAGAATTATTTGAATCTATGGACAAATGGTATCAACAGATATTTGAATAAAGCGACGATAATGAATACTAGTCTTTAGTAATAAAGTGTTAACTTTTTAATAGATTTTCGATTTTATAATATATTTATAGCCGCCTGTTCACAATACACGCCAATAACTCTTCATTATGATACATCTCATTATTAGGCGAATAAATTCGCCCCTACGGTGATAATATACGACTCCTTCGTAGGACGTTTTATAGAGGCTACTTCCGTCGACTGTGCACAATACACGCCAATAACTCTTCATTATGTTATATCTCAATATTAGGAGAATAAATTCGCCCCTACGGTGATAATATTCAACTCCGTCGTCGAACATTTTGTAGGGGCGACTTCAGTCGCCTGACCACAATACACGTCAATAACTCTTCATTATGATACATCTCATTATTAGGCGAATAAATTCGTCCCTACGGTGATAATATTCGACTCCGTCGTCGAACATTTTGTAGGGGCGACTTCAGTCGCCTGATCACAATACACGCCAATAACATTGGTATTATGTTATGTCCCATTATTAGGCGAATTAATTCGCCCCTACGGTGATAATATACGACTCCTTCGTAGGACGTTTTATAGAGGCTACTTCCGTCGACTGTTCACAATACACGTCAATAACTCTTCATTATGTTATATCTCAATATTAGGCGAATAAATTCGCCCCTACGGTGATAATATACGACTCCTTCGTAGGACGTTTTATAGAGGCTACTTCCGTCGACTGTGCACAATACACGCCATAACTCTTCATTATGTTATATCTCATTATTAGGCGAATAAATTCGCCCCTACGGTGATAATATTCAACTCCGTCGTCGAACATTTTGTAGGGGCGACTTCAGTCGCCTGACCACAATACACGTCAATAACTCTTCATTATGATACATCTCATTATTAGGCGAATAAATTCGCCCCTACGGTGATAATATTCGACTCCTTAGTAGGACGTTTTATAGAGGCTACTTCCGTCGACTGTTCACAATATACGTCAATAACTCTTCATTATGTTATATCTCAATATTAGGCGAATTAATTCGCCCCTACGGTGATAATATTCGACTCCTTAGTAGGACGTTTTGTAGGGGCGACTTCAGTCGCCTGACCACAATACACGCCAATAACATTGGTATTATGTTATGTCCCATTATTAGGCGAATTAATTCGCCCTTACAGTGAGAATAATTAATTCCTTCGTAAGGCGTTTTTAAAGGGGCGACTTCAACCATTTATATAATTTAACAGCTCGATATATCAGTTAATGTATTTAATTCAAACTAAGTACGACGCAGTTATAGGCTTAGCTGAACTAAGCTAATTACCGATTAAACCATTAATGTGGGCTACAACACTTCTGCCCAAAGAGCTTAAACTATAACCACCTTCTAATACAGATACTATACGTCCTTTAGCATGATCTTGAGCAATTACCTTGAGTTCATCAGTTATCCAACGGTAGTCACTTTCTGTTAGGCAAATTTGTGACATTTCGTCTTCAATATGAGCATCAAAACCTGCAGAAATAAAGATAATTTCAGGCTTAAACTTGTTTAAAGCCGGTAGCCAGTGTTCAGTTATAGTCTTGCGGAATCCTTCGCTTTTAGTTGTTGCAGCTAAAGGAGTATTTATTATAGGCGGTGTATCACTTTCGTTAATATCAAAGGGGTAGAAAGGATATTGGTAACTAGAGCAAAATAAATATGCGCCTTCTGATGTATCATCAACGGTAGGGAAATAATTTCTAACAATATCTTCTGTTCCATTACCGTGGTGTACGTCAAAATCGACAATAGCGATTCGTTTTAACTTATATGTTTTTTTTGCGTAGGCTGCGGCAATAGCAATATTATTAAAAAAGCAAAATCCCATTCCTTTATCGTGTTCAGCATGATGTCCTGGCGGTCGAGTAGTACAGAAAGCACTATTTAACGTATTGTCCATTACTAAATCTACACCATCAATTACAGCACCAGCAGATAGCATAATAGAGGTTAACGTTTTTGAATCCATTACAGAATCTTCACCAATAACAAAATTTTCATTTTCAGAAGTGGGTGCATTATTGAAAACAAAATCAATGTATTTTTGCGTGTGTGCTAAAGAGAGTAATGACTTATCAATAGGCTTAGCATCAAATTGTCGTACAACATAATCAAGTCCACTTCGTATTAGTTGATCTGAAATGGCGGTTAAACGTTTGCCATTTTCAGGATGATCTTTTCCTAAATTATGGTGGTCTCCACATCGGTAGTGGCCAATTATTCCAATAGTCATACATTTCTCTTTAATTTTTGATGCTTGTTCTTTATTAATTCAATATTGTTATTATTGTATATTTTCTATGATGTTTATTTATAGCGTCTATCTATTTAATTGTTGATTATTGAGCAATTAAATCTTTTTCTTCGCTTAATGGAAGTTTTAAGCTGATTTCATCAAAGTCGTCACTAGGTTGACGAACAAATCCTGCTCTTTCAAAAACTTTTAACATAGAGGCATTATCTCTACGCACACAGGCAACTAAACTGTCGAGCTTTCTAATTTTGGCAATCTCGATCATTTGACCTAATAAAGTACTGGCCATACCTCGACCACGTAAACTTTCTTTAATAACAAAAGCGACTTCACCAGAATTAATACTTTCAATATAATAATACCGAGCTACTGCTTGTATTGCTTCGCCTAAATAATCTTTGCGGGTAAAGCATAAGGCTAAATCTACGTGTTGATTCACGCTAACCAAATTACATGATTTTTCTCGTGTCATTTGAGTTATATGATGATTGTAACGCATGATTAAGGTTTCTTTATTGTGTGAATAAAAGAACTCTTGCAGTTTACGTTCGTCTGATGGGGAGAGTGGGCGTAAAATGTAATCAATATTAGCAAAGTTGAATTTCTTTAGCTCAACATCCCCGAGCTCAGGCACTGAACTAGGTGAGCTTTCTTGATATTCAGGTACCCAATAATGTTTACGGACATCAGCTAATAATTGTTCTCTAAACTTAGGATGAGCAATACGAATAAGCTCTAATGCACGTTCTCGAATGCTTTTACCTTGTAATGAGGCAATACCAAATTCAGTGACAACATATGAGACATGACCACGTGAAGTCACTACGCCACCGCCTTCGGTAATATGCGCTACAATACGTGATATTTTGCCATCTTTGGTAGTAGAAGGTAGAGCGATAATAGGTTTACCACCTTTACTTAATGATGCACCTCGCACGAAATCGACTTGTCCACCTATGCCACTGTAAAATTGATAACCAATAGAGTCTGAAACCACTTGCCCTGTCAAATCAACTTCAATTGCGCTATTGATGGACACCATGTTGTCATTTTTGGCAATTTTAACGGGAGAGTTAACGTGTTCTGAAGGATAAAATTCAATGTGGGGATTCCCGTCAACAAAATCATATACTTTTTGGCTACCTACGCAATAGGTGACCACTGCCTTTCCTTTATGGTATGTTTTTTTGCGATTATTTATCACGCCTTTTAGCATTAAGTCAATAATACCGTCAGATAGCATTTCACTATGAATTCCTAGATCTTTATGGTTAGCTAAGTAGCGTAAAACGGCTTCAGGAATTTTACCTATGCCTATTTGTAAAGTGGCTCCATTTTCGACTAGCATGGCAGCGTATTGACCTATTTGCTCAGTGCGTCGGTCGAGTGCAGGAGGAATAACTTCAGGTAATTTTTGTTCTTGATTTATCCACGCATGAATTTGATTTAAATGAACAAAACTATGGCCATTAGTACGAGGCATATGTGGGTTGATTTGTGCAATCACATATTTTGCAGCTTTAACTGCCGCTGACACTACATCGACGCTGACACCTAAAGAGCAATAACCATATTCATCTGGTGGGCTAACCATAATTAATGCAGCATCAAGAGGTAAACTGTTTTCATTAAATAAACGTGGAATATCAGAAATGAAACAAGGCGTGTAATCGCCACGTCCTTCAGCAATCGCTTCTCGGATATTCTTTCCCCCGATAAACAAACTGTTCACTTTAAAAAGATCTTTATGTTCAGGTTTTGCCCAAACGTTTTCAGATAAAGTTAAAATGTGTACTGTTTCAATGTCATGTAATTTATTTGAATTAGCGATTAAATTGTCAATTAAGGCGTTAGGTACCGCAGCTCCTGAGCCGATAAAAATTCGGTTTCCTGACTTTAAATAATCTTCCCAATTTATATTGTCACGTTCTTCATATTGGCCTGCCATACAAATTCCTATTTTAATTCTTATACTGCAATATTAAGAGGTTACCTTATTAAAGCACTTTACATCAATGTAAGCTATTAGATATAAGTATGACTTAATATTTATTGATCCTAGTCAATGGTATAATTATTTTTATTTATTTAGAGTAAGAAAGTGACCATTAATAAGATATTTATAATCGGCTTACCAAGAACTGCGACGACGAGTGTATGTTTAGCCATGTTAGGTCTAGGTTTCAAAACAGCACATAATGCTTATACTGCAAACGCTTTTAGTGACGCTGAAGTGATTGCCGATACCCCTGTATTTTGTGACTACCAAAAACTGGATAAGCATTTTCCAAACAGTAAGTTTATTTATTTAACGCGAAACAAAGATAATTGGATACCTTCAATAAAACAGTTATTGCAGCGTATGATTGTTAATTTACAACGGATTGATGGTGGTTTTAATCCATATTTAAAACGTTGTTACAATGAAACTTTTGCGCCGTTGACAGCTGATAATATAGAGCAAGATGATTTTCTTTTTCAATGTTATCAAAATCATCAGCAAGGGGTATTCGATTATTTTCAAAATAGATCTGATGATCTTTTAACGATAGATGTTAGCGATGAAACGAGCTACCAACAACTGTTGACTTTTCTTAACATTCCACCTGAAAAGGGGAGAAGCACTGGTTTTGAAAAAATTAATATCGGCGGCAAAGTTAGAGCTTGGCAAGATATTAATAATGCATTAAAAATAGAATCAACCAATAAAGGGCGTATTGATAAGATCCTTTATTAATCGGGGTTTGATCTGTAAAATCCTTTCTAATTATTTAACCTTCTCGAAATACTATTTATGTTTGAATTAAAGTATAACACCACGCAAGAGTGGATTGATGCTGTTATGGCGGATTTCCCTAGTTTCTTACAAGACCATGCTGCAGCTGAAAAAAAGGCATCAGGCATGGCAATGGCAATGTTGTCGCATTACCCAGATAAAGCAAAATTGGTTAGAGCAATGACGGATTTGGCGATTGAAGAATTAATACACTTTAAACAAGTTCTAAAGTTACTTGTTGCTCGAAATGTCACCTTGGGACAAGATAAAAAAGATCCTTATATTAATCAAATCAGACAACATTTTCGTAATGGTACAAGTTACTTTTTAATGGATCGATTATTAGTCGCAGCAGTAATTGAAGCACGAGGCTATGAAAAATTTTGGCTAGTTGCACAAGCTTTACCTGAAGGCAAAGATAAAGATCTATATGACGCCATTGCTAAATCTGAAGAAAAGCACAAAAACCTGTTTGTTGAGTTAGCATATGAATACTTTGATAAAGCAGAAGTCGATCAGCGTTTAGAAGAGCTATTAATTGTCGAGGCTGAAATATGCAAAGCATTACCGATTAAAGCAGTACTTCATTGATTGTGACTAGTTGATTTTATATAAATATGAAAAGATGTTTTGATAGTATTACACCTGTATTAATAAACCACCGAAAATCTGTTCATGAGCTGTGCCGTCAATTTACGCGTAGCCCAAGTAAAGGTAACTTAAAACGGTTAAAAACCTTATTTTCCTCATGTGGCGATGATGTATTTATTGAATATGGCTTTCATATGGATTATGGCGATACTGTTAGTATTGGCGATAGAACCTTTATTAATTCGCATTGCACTATTGTTGATGGTTCAAAAGAAACTAATAGCAAAATAAATATTGGTGCTGATTGCCTTATAGGACCAAAAGTACAACTATTGGCTGTTTCGCATGATATTGATCCTAATGAGCGACTAGCTAAACATAACTATGTTGACGATATTTTTATTGGCAATAATGTTTGGCTAGGTGGTGGCGTGATTGTACTGGCAGGTGTAAATATTGGCGACAACAGTACGGTTGGCGCGGGTAGTGTCGTAACTAAAAATATTGAAGCGAATAGTTTTTATGCTGGAAACCCTGCTGTGAAGATTCGTGATTTATAATTTAAGTTTTATGACTTCTGCTGGTATATATTCCGAATCAAGTTCAGGATGGCGGTGTGGATTGAATAGAATAGAGACTCTATTTCCCGTTACTTCATAAGTGCATAACATCTAACATAATATGGTGTCCGGTCGCCTTTATTTATAACAGTACTCTATCCAAAATCGTATTACTACATAAACTTACTAACTTCTGGTGTATTTTACTAATATCTCGTTTAATTTACGTTATAGTTATCCTACTTATTTTTATCTTATTGTATTCTAAGTGATATTTTATTGGCCTGGCACTTGCTTGTTAAAGCAATATAGATGTTTTAATCATCAAATAATAACAAAGGGAACTAACATGTCAGTTATTTTAGAAGATCGACCTACAGAAACAGTGCGCAGTGAAGTTATTGATCAATTAATTATGAATTATAGTCATGGTGAATTATCGTATGAAGCTTTCGAGCGACGTTTAGATCAAGCTATGGAACTACAATGTAATCAAGCACTGATCGAACTGACAGAAGATTTACCTTTAACCGTTGATAAAGCTTTTGTTGAAAATAAAAAGCAAGGCTTAGCGCCCAATGTTGTTTCTGGTGAAACAGAAGATGTTGAGTATATGATTAACGTGTTTAGCGGTAATAAACGCGGCGGCGTTTGGACTGTACCAAAAGAAATTCGTGCGCTAAGCATTTTTAGTGGTTGTGATATAGACTTAACTGATGCGAAATTTACACAAAATGAACTTCATATAAAAATATTTAGCCTATTTAGTGGCAGTGATATTTATATACCTGAAAATGTTAATGTTGTTTCTAAAGCCTTCTGTATTTTTGGTGGTGTTGACTATCAAACATCTACTCAAGTAAATCCCAATGTTGTTGTACCAACAATTATTATTGAAGGGATTTGTATTTTTAGTGGAATCGATATAAAAGTAAGAAGAACAATGAAAGAAAAATTTGTTGATATGGCAGATAAATTTAAAAGTATATTTTTTTCATAATATTTAATAATAAATAAAAGCGAGTTATATTTTAACTAAGCTAACAGAAACTTTTATTATAATATAAGTATATGAATTTATATTATAATAATTAACTAGAGCTGCTTATTAATAGCCGTTATAATGAAAATTCACATTTTTAATTTTAACCTATAAAGGTTGTTTATGAAGTTTTTCTCTCGTCGTTTAGTAATGCCTAATGATTTGAATTATGCCAATTCCTTATTTGGTGGTCGTGCCCTTGAATGGATAGATGAAGAAGCGGCCATTTATTCAATGTGTCGACTAGAAACCAACTGCTTAGTGACTAAGCATATTGGTGCTATTAGTTTTGATTCAGCAGCAAGACAAGGTGATGTTGTTGAGTTCGGTTTAGAAACTAAAAAAGTAGGGACTACTTCAATAACCATTACATGTTTAGTACGTAATAAAGCAACGAAAAAAACAATTTGCTTGGCAGATGATATTGTTTTTGTACAAGTTGATCCTGAAACTCGTAAGCCTGTCCCTCATGGTAAAACGCTAGAGCAGTTACAGAATTCTGAAAAGATTTAATTATAGTTATGGCGTGATTGGCTAATTAGCTATCAGCAATTAATCACCCACGAAAGAGTCATTGATAAGGTGTTAACTTAGCAATACAATGACGTTATTATTTACTTATTTCCAGTGTTATTATGTCTTCAGATAGATTTGGCACAAGTGCCAATTATAAGCAAAAAGAACAAGGGTATCGTGATCGTGCTTTAAAGTTGTATCCATGGGTATGTGGGCGTTGTGCGCGTGAATTTGTCTACTCCAACATAAAGGAGTTAACTGTACATCATATGGATCATGATCATACAAATAATCCTAATGATGGAAGTAACTGGGAGTTATTGTGCATTTATTGTCATGATAATGAGCATGCCAAATACACAGAACATGCTAACTATCAAACTGAAGTAAAAGCAGGGGATACTAATCAAGATACCGCTACTTATAATCCATTTGCTGATTTAAAATCAATGTTGAAAAAGTAACGCTTATTAATTAACAATACTTAACACTTTAGTTTTTATGACTCTGGTGTTAAGTATTTTTTATAGTCGTTAATACCAAAATACCGAACCGATTTTTTTTGTGTTAGTTTTTTAGCAATCAGTTGCTCACCACAATAAATTTTCACAACTTGTTTGTTACCATTGGAATCACTGTCATAACTATGCAGGTCATTCGTTCTAAGGTTATCAAATTCAGTTTTCATGATTAATTGCATAAGATAAACCGTTATAAATTCTTGATATCTTTTTGAACTTGATAGCCTTCATCTGTTACAATTTTTTCAAGTACTTGTACGCGTTCAGTTAATTTACTAACTTGTATTGCTAATTGATCATTTTCTTCCCCATAAGCTTTATTTTGATTTAGCGTTTTTGATTTAAATTCTAAATATCTATTATACATTTTGTATAATACGCCACTCACCACACACACAATGACAACAAGCATTGTTGTTCCACTCATAAGATACTCCTAATTAAGTTAAATTTTATGTCGAAAATAAATAATGTTTATTATAAATAATACGGCAATTAAAGGGAGACTTGTTAGTACCACATAATTCCAACCACCAACAAATAATACCCAGCCAGCCATTAATGAGGCAAATGCCTGAAAGCCAAACAAAACAAAATCATTTGTTGCTTGTACTTTATGGCGTTCACAAGCGTTATAGCTTTGCGGTAATAAAGAAGTACCGGTTAAAAACAGAAAATTCCATCCAATACCTAATAAAATTAATGCCCACCAATAATGTATTACTTTTTGGCCTGAAAAGGCAATGAGAGCGACAAGAAGATAAATAGTCGTGCCTGTCATTAATAAGCCTTTTAATGTTATTTTTTTGACTAACCAAGGAGCGAACAAGGAAGGAAGATACATAGCAGCAATATGGCTTTGAATTACCCATTTAGTTTCATTTAAGCTATGACCTTGCATGTGATGCATACTTAATGGTGTTGCAGTCATTAAATAACTCATTAGTGCATAAGCTATTGTCGCGGTACTGATGGCAACAAGAAAAATAGGCTGCTTAGCAATAACAGATAACGCTCTTGTTTCTCCGGATTTTGATGTTTCTTTTATTTCAGGCTCTTCGAAAAAGAACATAATAAGAGTAGCTAAGCAAATGAATAAACCGAGTAAAAAAAATGAACCAACATAACCATGAGGTGAGCTAAACCAATCTTTAGCTGTTACGGCTATTTCAGGCCCTAAAAAAGCAGCAAACACACCACTTAACATTAAAATGGATAAAACTTTGGGGATATCTTCTTCATTATTACTACTTTCTATCGCGGCAAATCTTAGCTGTTGTGTGAAAGAGCCACCAATACCAAATAAGAAGCTTGCCAGAGAAAACACTTCAAATAATGCTAATTTGGTTGCTAAAATAGCCAGTAATACTGCAATTAAAAGGCAGCTAAACCCTGTAAATACAGCAAACTTGCGTCCTTTTACTTTAGCAATCATTGCCGCAGGAATTGATCCTGCAGCCACACCTAATATCATTAAACTAATAGGTAGTGTAGCCAATGAAGCGTTAGTCGTTAATTCACTTGCTAATAAACCACCAATAAAAACAATAATAGGTGCAGAACAAGTTACTAGCGGCTGTGCGATAAAAAGCAAACTGATATTTCTAGGTAAATTAAACCTTTTGGTTAGTAAAATAGCTGAAATAACAATAAGGGTGATAACGAATAAAATAATTGACATTATTAGCCAGATTCCATCGCTAAAATAGTTTTTATATCAAGTTCACCTTGGTATTTAACAAGTGTTTCTTGTTTTTGTAACCTAGCTAATACCGCCATTCGATCAGATAACTCATTACCTTCAATATTGGCATGTCCTTTAACATGGGTAATAATGATGTGCTGTTTAATCTCTTGATACAAAGTAAAGCATTCTTTGATTAGTTCAAGATTTTTAATTTCTTCTCCTTTGCCACGTGTCCAGCCTTTAACTTGCCAGCCTTTAGCCCACTTGGTAATGCAATCAATTGAGTATTTAGAATCAGAAAGAATTTGAACTTGCTTAACACTGGTTAAATATTTTTTAGCGAGTTTGAACGAATAAAGTAAACCATTTAATTCAGCTGTATTATTTGTACCATTGGCTTGAAACAAACCATAATAGAGTGCGGCTATTTTACCTTGTTGATAAATTGCGATACCAGTGCCTGATTTTCCTGGGTTTGGTGAACAAGCACCATCACAGTATATTTGTATTTCAGCTGTTGAGTTAGATAAACCATGAGCTGAAATATTATTATTACTCGTAGGTGACTTCTTACTTGTAGCACCACTTGTTGCTTTTACCTTATTACTAGCAGCACCTTTGTTGGCTAAAGAGCGTTTCATTAATGCTTTAGTATAAGTTGATGCAAAAGCTGCTTCAGCTTCTGCTTTTGAAGGGAAGCCCATAAACTGAGCATCAGATCTTCCTTGGGTATAATTTTGTACTTCAACCCAAGTAGAAAATATACCTGTTTTGGCGCCTTTCCAGATCACGTAAAATTTTTTACTCATAAAAATTAATTATTTTATTAATGACAATACTAAGTATTATCATTAATAACGTATTGTATAGCTAGTAAAAAAACAGGTAAGAAATACAATTTAGCTAATGTTTAGAGAGTAAAATTGTTAAAACGGTGGCTAATTATATGCTTTGATAGAATTATACTATCAGGGAAACTTCTTTTTTGTAACGACGGTTTTTTTGTAAACGAGACTCTACATAGCGGCCACGCTCTTCTTGATTTTTCCGTCTGTCCTGACCAGTACGACGGTCATTCTCTTTTGCAATAACAAGTGATTCTTCAGGCGAAATTTCAGATTCTGAGGTTGAGTTATCTTCAGAACTTGGAGTTGCTAATAAAGCCATTTGACTGTATTTTTTTTTTTGTCTTTTGTCTTTCGCTAGTTTTTTTGCTTGTGCTATATGGCTAGCATAAGCTAAATCATTTATATAATTCATCGAACTTACTTCGTACACAAGAAAATAGTTTATTAAACTTGAGTATATACCTTAGTTATTTTTTATGACTTGTATGTTTAATCGGCAATAAAATAAAAAAGTTTAACTTTTTTAGACTGTTTTTCTCATTGTTTTCGAATAACCTTTGTACCTAAGGTAAACCTTGCTAAAATTCACACTATATATTTGTTACTTAATTAGGACTTTTCATGGCAATTAATTGGTTTCCTGGCCATATGCACAAAGCTCAAAAAGAAATTAAAGAAATTCTACCGCAAATAGATGTGGTCATAGAAGTGTGTGATGCCCGCTTGCCATTTAGTAGTGAAAATCCAATGATTACTGAAATTAGGGGTAATAAGCCGCTAATAAAAATACTGAATAAAAGTGATCTGGCGGATCCTGATAAAACAAAAGTTTGGCTAGAATATTTTGAATCACAACATAATGTTAAAGCCATTGCATTAACCACAGAAAATAATGCGATAGCGAAAACAATTCCTGTATTAATAAAGAAATTAGTGCCAAGTAAAGATGAAGATGGCAAGCAAATCAATGCCGTTATTATGGGGATTCCTAATGTCGGAAAATCAACATTAATCAATACACTGGTAGGTAAAGCAAAAGCGAAAGTGGGTAATGAGCCAGCCGTTACTAAAGGTCAGCAACGCATTCGTTTAGAAGATGGATTATATCTTTTTGATACACCAGGTATGTTGTGGCCCAAAATCGCTAATGAAAATAGTGGTTATCGCTTAGCAGTATCTGGGGCTGTTAAAGATACAGCGTTTGATCATGATGATATTGCTTATTTTGCAGCAGAATATTTACTTGAAAGTTATCCTGAGCGATTGATGGAACGTTATCAACTAGCAAGTCAGCCTGTGCATGAAGAAGATTTAATTGAAGCAATTGGCCGCAGGCGTGGTTGCGTTCGTAGTGGTGGTCATGTTGATATGCATAAAGCTTCAGTTATTTTAATTAATGAAATACGTGATAAAACTTTAGGGGCAATTACTTTTGAAATGCCAGAAAATATAGAAAAAGAAAATGCACACTTTGCTGAACTAGAAGCAAAGAAAGTTGCGGCTCGTGAAGCGAAAAAATTAGCACGGGGTCGAGGCCGAAAAAATAAAAGATAGTAACGTTTGCACTAGCTGACAATATTTAACAAATTATCGTTGAGGAATATATAATGACAGAAGTTATACCTGTATCAGAGTCTTTTAGTTTACACCCACAATTAGTTCAAGATTGTTTTGAATTGGCTGAATTTCCGTTATGCAAATTACTTCTGTGTAATGATAGTGCTTACCCTTGGTTTATTTTGGTCCCTAAAGTTAGTGATATTAATGACATTTATCAGTTAGATTGGCAACAGCAACAGCAGTTACTTAATGAATCAAGTTTGTTAAGTGAATTGCTTATTCAGGTATTTGATGGGGATAAAATGAATGTAGCTGCACTGGGTAATGTAGTCGAGCAGTTACATATTCATCATGTTGTACGATATAAAAAAGACGTTAGTTGGCCTAAACCTATCTGGGGTCAACAACCGCTAACACCTTATTCTGACGAAGCTATAGTTGCTTTAAAAGAAAAATTATTACCCAAACTATCGATTATTTTAGATGCTTTATAAATAAAAGTGATTCGACTATCAACTACCTTAAGCGGTTAATAAGATGCTAGCTCGGCAGTTGGTTGGTTTAAATGTTGATATGAAGCGCAAAAAAAATGCATCTATAAAAATAGACGCATAAAATATAAAACACTAAAGGGATAACATAACTATTAAGTAAGAGTACCTATCTATTGTAAAGTTCAATTTGATTTTCAATAATGATAAAACATTGAAAATCACGATAATAGATAGGCTGTTCTCCCGAGTTTACTTAAGTTTATTGAGTCGACTTATTTAGTTGCGCCTTTCATATCTATGACGAACGTTGTTAATTCCGCTAGCATTTTTTTATGATCGTTTAAGTTATTTTCAATTATTTTTACTACAGCAGAGCCGCTAATAGCACCACTTGCACCCGCTGCTAATGCGTCTTTAACTTGTTGCGGTGTAGATATACCAAAACCTAGGATTGGTGGCGCAGCTTGATATTGATTTAATGTATTGATTAACGCTTGTGCAGGCGAGCTTGTTTGAACTTTTTCTTCTAATACATCTACTCCTGTTACACCTGCTCGGCTCAATACATATGTATAACCTTTACTATAAGAAGATACGTCGCGTAAAGTGCTATCATCAGCGTTAGGTGGTGCAATAAATATTGGCGCAATATTGTGTTTTAACGCCGCTTCTCTAAATGGTAAGCTTTCACGAATAGGTAAATCAGCGATTAAAACAGAATCAACACCTACCTTTGCCATATCAGCATAAAAAGTATCAATACCACGAGCAAAAATTAAATTACCATAAAGTAATAAACCAATAGGGATATTAGGTGCATATTCACGAACTTTAGCAAGTATATCAATGCATATATCGGTATTAATATCAGACTTTATTGCACGCAATGCCGCCATTTGAATAGTAATACCGTCTGCACTTGGATCTGAGAAAGGAATACCTAGTTCAAGCGCATCAGCACCAGCATCGATTAATGCTTTAATAATGTTAAGTGATTGTTCCGCATTTGGATCGCCAATCATCACAAAAGGAATAAATGCTTTTTCTTGTTTTGCTGACAAATCAGTAAAAGCTTGTTGATAGCGATAGCCCGCCTGTAGTTTCTGCTCTGCCATTATGCTTCTCCTCTGTGCTTAACATTTGCCGTTTCGTTGGTTTGCTCGTTAGGGTGTAAAACAGCATGAACATGGGCAAGATCTTTGTCTCCACGTCCTGATAAATTAACTAAGTAAATAGTTTCTGTGGTTGCTGACTCTGCCATTTTAAGTGCTTGTGCTAACGCATGCGATGATTCAAGTGCTGGAATAATACCTTCACTTTGTGCTAACGCTTGAAAAGCATTCAATGCTTCATCATCATTAATAGGAACATATTGTGCACGACCAGTTTCTTTTAAAAATGCATGTTGTGGGCCTACAGCAGGATAGTCTAGCCCAGCAGAAATAGAATAAGATTCTTCAATTTGCCCATACTTATCTTGCATGATATAGGTATAATTACCGTGTAACATGCCCTTAGTACCAGCAACCAAGGTTGCACCATGCTGGTCTGTATCTATACCTTTACCACCAGCTTCAACACCAATTAGTTTGACTTCTTCATGTTGAATGAAATCATTAAACATGCCAATAGCATTAGAGCCACCACCGACAGCCGCAATAACATAATCAGGTAAGCGTCCTTCTTCAGCTAAGAATTGCGCTTTTGCTTCTTCACCTATCATTTTTTGAAACTCTCTCACAATAGTTGGAAAAGGGTGTGGGCCTGCGGCAGTTCCTAATAAATAGTGTGCATTTTCATAATTGGCAGACCAATCACGCAAAGCCTCATTAACAGCATCTTTTAAAGTCCCAGATCCTGCGGTAACTGGAATGACTTCAGCGCCCATTAATTTCATTCTAAATACATTGGGTTGTTGACGCTGACAATCTACAGCACCCATATAAACTTTACATTTTAAGCCTAATAATGAGCAAGCAATAGCTGTAGCAACACCATGCTGACCGGCGCCAGTTTCAGCAATAACTTCTGTTTTACCCATACGCTTAGCAAGTAGGGCTTGTCCTAAAACTTGGTTGGTTTTATGAGCACCACCATGTAATAAGTCTTCACGTTTTAAGTAAATCTTTGCTAATGGGTTTTTAACAATATTACGACAACAGGTTAGTGGCGTTGGACGGCCTGCATACTTAGTGAGTAGATTATTAAACTCAGTAAGAAAGGCTTCATCGGTTTGCGATTCAATAAATGCTTGCTCTAATTGCTCTAAAGCGGGAACAAGTAATTCGCCGACAAACATGCCGCCAAATTCACCAAAATAAGCCGGTAGTGTTTCTTTGATTGTATTTTTTACTGTTTTAGTCATTTTAATAATTCCTTATTTGCGTAAAAACTTGCTTCAGTTTTTCGCTAGATTTTATACCTGGGCTAACTTCAACGCCTGAGTTGAGGTCTAAGCCAAATAAATCTAAATTGGTTAACTGCGTTAGTGCTAAATTAATATTCTCGGGATTTAATCCACCGGCAAGTAAGCTGGTTGATAAATCTTGTTTGCTATCAGATAACGTTTGCCAGTCAAAAGCTTGACCAGAGCCAGGAGATTTTCCATCGAGTATATGGTGAGCTATGCTTTCATCTAATTCAGGAACTTCGTCTGTGACAGAATGTGCTTTCCACACTAAGCATTCAGCATTATTATTTTCAGCTAATTGCTTTTTAAGAGAATCAATATAAGTTTGATCTTCATCACCATGTAACTGAACTGCAGTTAACTTTAAGTCGTTAGCTAAATTAGCGACTTCTAAAGAGGGATGATTGACAAAAACACCCACGTAGTCTAAGTGTGGTTGAGACTTTATAATATTCAATGCTAGTGCTTTGGTTATACTACGAGGGGATTTTTCAGCAAAGATTAATCCGCCAAATCGAGCGCCTGATTGTGCTGCTGCAATTGCATGTTCTGGAGTAGTTAAACCACAAACTTTATTATTGCCAAAAATCAATTTACGACATGCTAAGTCTATATCGTTATAGGCATTATTATCCATTGCCATTAAAGAGCTACCGACAAGAAAACCATCAACAGCAGGCGCTAATTCGCGTACTTGAGCGTTATTGTAGATCCCTGATTCTGAGATAATGATGCTTTCGTCTGGTAATGTTGGCGCAAAATCAAAAGTACGTGAAATGTCGGTACTTAAATCACGTAGATTACGGTTGTTAATACCAATCATTTTAGCGTTGAGCTTTATTGCACGATCACGTTCATCTTCTGTTGATATTTCTGTCAATATAGCTAAATTATATTGTTCAGCCACTGCTGATAATGCTCGATATTCTTCATCTGATAGAACACTTAGCATTAATAAAATAGCATCTGCGCCGTAGTAACGAGCTAAATGTACTTGGTATGTATCAATAAAAAAGTCTTTATTGAGTACCGGACATTTTACAGTTTCTGTCACTAGTTTTAAGTATTCAAAATTACCTTGAAAATATTTTTCATCGGTTAGTACGGATATTGCCGCTGCATATTTATCATAAACTTGGCAAATACTTTTTACATCAAAATCAGGTCGAATTAATCCTTTTGATGGTGACGCTTTTTTACATTCTAAAATAAAACCGGCTTCAGGTTTCTCTTTAGTACGCCTTAAGGCAGTATACATGTCTTTCGTTGTTGGTTTTAGCTCATCAATAAAGCTTGATAATGGTTTTGATTTTTTAAGGGCATCTATTTCAATACGCTTATCAGCAACTATTTTTTCTAATATATTAGCCATAATTATTTACATTCCTCGTTAGAAAGTACAACAAGTTGCTCTAGTGTTGCTAAGCCTTTGCCACTTTTTAATATATCGCCTGCCAGTTGAGCTGCACCTTTCAAAGTATCCGCTTTGGCATGTAAATAAAGCAATGCAGCACAATTAATAATGACTGCAGCATTGTGAGCTTCTTGTCCTTTACCGGATAAAATTGTTTTAATAATGTCAGCATTCTCTTGCGGCGTACCTCCTTTGATTTGTTCAAGGGAGTAATTTTTTAAACCAAAATCTTGTGGTGAAATAGTGCGTTCGGTTAATTTTCCTACGTTAAGTTCAATCACATTGGTTTCACCATGAAGTGCTATTTCATCTAAACCACTGCCATAAACAACAAAGGCACGTTCAACACCTGTTAATTGTAAAGCTTCTGCCATAGGTAATAATAAATCAGGAGTATAAACGCCAAGTAACATCACATTAGGATTCGCAGGGTTGGCTAGAGGTCCTAAAATATTAAACAGTGTTCGTACCCCCATGGTTTTACGTACACTTGCAGCATGTTTAAAACCGGTATGATAAGCGGGAGCATATAAAAAACATAAATTTGCTTTATCTAAACAGTTGCTGGCTGTTTCTGGTGACATATTTAGGTTTACGCCAAATGCTTCAAGTAAATCGGCAGAGCCCGACATGCTAGAAACACTACGATTACCATGCTTTGCCACTTTTAAACCACAGGTTGCTGCTAAAATAGCCGCGGTAGTTGAAATATTAATGGTATTGGCACCATCGCCACCGGTACCGACACAATCAGCAACGTTGTGGGCTTGAAGTGGAAAGCCAGTTGCAGCATTCTTTATCGCTAAAGCAGCACCTGAAATCTCTTCGGGCGTTTCGCCTTTCATCTTTAATGCAGTAAGAACACTAGCGAGTACAATAGGGTCAGTTTCGCCTTTAAGTACTTCTTCAAAAAACGTTTTAATCGTTTGTTGATCAAGGTCTTGCCCGTCAACTAAGGTTGCTAATATATTCGTCATGTTATACTCCTCGCGCTTTAGTGCTTAGGTTTTCACTCAAGGTAAGTAAATAATCAAAACTTTGCGCTAATAATGTAGAGCCAAAAGTTGTTAAAATAGATTCTGGATGAAATTGATATGCTAATATTGCATCCTTTTCTTGGCTAATGGCCATCGGCATATTGTTGTAGTCGGCAATGACTGTTAAAGAGTCTGGTACTTTAATGCCAACGAGTGAATGATAACGAGCAACCGGTAATGGATTAGGAATATTAGCAAAAGCGCCACTAGCACAGTGAGTAATAGGTGACGACTTACCGTGTACTATTTCTTCTGCACGCCCAACGGTGCCGCCATAATGTTCAATTAATGCTTGATGTCCTAAACAAATACCAATCATTGGAATTTTGCCCGCACATAACTTGATTAATGCCATTAAGCAGCCAGCTTTTTTAGGTTCGCCTGGTCCAGGTGATAATACTAAAATAACTTTTTCGCCAGTTTTTTTAGTGTGTTCAAGCATCTTGTTGAATATAAAATCACTGCTTAACGTATTTCGGTAAACGGTCGGCTCAAAACCTAGGCATTGAAATTCATCGACTAAGTTATAAGTAAAAGAGTCTAAATTATCGAGCATAAAAAGTTTTGTGTTTTTATTATTCGTTTTCATTTTATTTTCAGCTAAAGTCATTAGTTCACTCCTTGAGCGAGTGATTCATTTGATGTCAGTACCGCGTTAATAACCGCTTGTGCTTTTTGTTTAGTTTCATCAGCTTCCGCTTGAGGGATAGAATCATAAACAACACCTGCACCTGCTTGTACATGAGCGATGTTGTTTTTGACAAATGCTGATCGAATAACAATACAGGTATCCATTTCACCTTCGCCAGTTAAGTAGCCAACAGCACCACCATAACTACCGCGACGCTTGCCTTCAATTTCTCTAATTAGAGAGGTTGCTTTTACTTTCGGCGCACCTGATAAGGTTCCCATATTCATACACGCTTGATAAGCATGTAAAGCATCAAGCTCTTCTAGTAAAGTACCGCATACACGTGATACTAAGTGCATTACATGGGAATAACGATCTACTTTTAATAAATCGGCAACATAACGAGTGCCAGCTTTACAAACACGCGCAATATCATTACGTGCTAAATCAACTAACATAATATGCTCAGCAGATTCTTTTTTATCTTGCCTTAACTCCAACTCTATTCGTGAATCTAAATCTAATGAGATACTACCATCAGCATTTAGCCCTCGTGGACGAGTGCCGGCGATAGGATAAATTTCAACTTGTCGCTTTCCTTCAGGAGAGTTTTGTTGATATTTGATAGCCGACTCAGGAGAAGCACCAAACATACTAAAGTCGCTATCTTTAAGGTAGAACATATAAGGGCTTGGGTTACTCAGCTTTAATGCTTGATAAGCCGCGATACTATCTAAACAAGGTAACGAAAAAGTGCGAGAAGGTACCACTTGGAAAATATCTCCGGCACGAATGTTTTCTTTTAACGTCTCAACATTTTTACAAAATTGTTCGTCACTAATATCAACAGAGACAACTTGCGCATCATTAAAATTCGAGTCATTCCTTTCAATTAAAGGAAGAATCGATTCAGTGGTAATGTTTTTTGATAATAGCTGCTTTATATGGGCAATACGTTCAGCTGATTCTGTTGGATCAGCCTGCATACTATTTTCTTCACTTGATGAAGAAAATAGATTAGCGATGATTTCAGTACTTCTTTTTTCATGATCAATCACAACAACCGTTTCAGCCAAATAATAAACGAAGTCAGGGCAGGTATTTTCGCCATCTGGAACTTTGGGTAAGGTCTCGCTCATGCTGATCATATCAAAGGCGAATGCTCCCCCAAGAAAAATAGCAAAGTGATGATTATCGCTATTCTCTATACGATTAAATAAACGCAAACTTTCGAATGGGTTTATTGCCATTAATCGAGATTGTTCATCAAGCTCAGTAGGTGTATCAGGAAAAGTAGCGGTTAATATTTGATTCTTTTCACACAAGGTAAGTTTTGCATGGTTTTGCAATTGAGCCGCGGCAAATTGTAATGCTGTTTGGCCATTGTGTGTTAAAGCGGTAAAAGTAACAACATTGTCATTACAAACAATTTTTAATGCAGCATCAACAAGTAATAGACTTTTTAATAAATGCTTTTGATCTATTTCTGCAGATTCTAGGAGTAAATTATTTTTTTTATCGTGGCAAAGCAATTGATAAACACTTAATGGGTCGCTTTGATAATTAGCGTTATCCGTTAAGGTGCAAACACTTGCGGTAGCTTGGTCGTAGGTACTTTGATTAAACTTTGTCATTTGTATCTTCTTTTTTCATTGGTTATTTTTAGAGTGTCATCCTGCATAAATTGGTTGAAGCCACCAAAGAAACCATGTTCTTGTTTTATTCATTGTCTTTTCTCTTATTCGTTATTGTTAAAATAGTATTAACAGCATATTTTACAAATTACTGCTAATAAACGTAAGGCTTTAAAAAGCAGAAAACCCGCTAGTTCTAGCGGGTTTTGAAATTTGTTTTGATTTACTTTAGCTTTTAATTTGTTAGCTTATCGTAAGACACACGCAATTATCACAACCCACTTATGTAGAGTTATGCCACCACCAACGGAGTTGGGTATTTGTTAAATTAAATTGCTTTGTTTGTATCATTATTTTGCTCTTATCAGTAAACTTGTCATTTCATTAAGTCAATTTTAAATCGACTTACAAAAAAGTTCCTATAGAAGACCTTATTATGGCGTTGCTGTCAACCACTGATTTTCCTTTTTTAATTGAAAAAACCGACGGTTTTTCTCATGGCCGTATTGATTTACATTGTCACACCCATTGTTCTGACGGAAGTTTATCGCCACAAACCTTGATAGATAGGGCTGTTAACTATCAAATAGATGTTTTAGCTATTACAGATCACGATACAATTGAAGGATTTAATATAGCGCAAGATTATATAATGGAAAATAATATTCCATTAAAATTAATCACAGGTATTGAGATTTCTACTGCTTGGCAAGGTTTTGAGATTCATATTGTCGGTCTTAATTTTGATAAAAATAATTTAGCGTTACAATCCTTAATTACTTCACAACAACAAGCACGGGAACAGCGAGCTATAACGATAGGCGAAAAGCTAGCTAACTGTGGTTTTCCTGATGTATATCATGATGCTAAAGTACTCGCAGGCACAGGAACAATAACTCGAGCACACTTTGCTAAGGTACTCTTTCAGCAAGGACATGTTGCCACCATGCAAAAAGCCTTTGATCTATATTTAGGTAAAAAAGGTCGTAATACTCAAAAAGCTTATGTGAAGCCGCTATGGTGTTCTATTGAAGAAGCCGTCGAGGTTATACATGCTGCTGGAGGCACTGCTGTTATGGCACACCCAATTCGTTATGATTTATCGGCAAAATGGTTAAGACGGTTAATTGTACATTTTAAGGAAAGCCAAGGCGATGCTTTAGAAGTTGTTTTACCGCAAATGAATCCCCAACAGCGACAAATAATGTTAAACTACTGCTTAGAATATAATTTACATGCATCAACGGGCTCTGACTTTCATCAGCCGAATAAATGGTCCGATCTTGGTCGTAATTTAATTTTACCTGATGGGGCTACACCTGTCTGGGCATTGTGGAAATAATAGTTTCTAATTTCGATAATGTTTCTTAAGTAGTAACGTTCAGCATTAAAAAGGAAATTATCATGAGTCAGTTTTTTTATGTTCATCCAGAGACCCCTCAAGGGCGTTTAATGAAACAAGCGGTAACAATCATCAAAGATGGTGGTGTTATTGTTTATCCAACCGACTCTGGTTATGCCTTAGGCTGCCATATAGGTGATAAAAAAGCGTTAGAACGCATTTGCCAAATTCGAGATATTAGTAAAAGTCATAATTTTACCTTGGTGTGTCAGGATTTATCACAATTGTCTGAATATACGCGTATTGATAATACTGCGTATAGATTGTTGAAAAGTAATACCCCAGGTGCTTACACTTTTATTTTCAAAGGGAGTAAAGAAGTACCCAAGCGGTTACTTAACCCAAAAAAGAAAACCATTGGTATTCGCATTCCTGACAATAATATTTGCCAAGCCTTGTTGGCTGAACTAGCAGAGCCTATAATGTCTACCAGTTTGATCATGCCAGGGGAAACCATGGCTGAGTTTGATCCGGAACAAATTCGGGATTTATTAGAGCATCAAGTTGATTTAATTATTAATGGTGGTCATTTAGGTGAACACCCAACAACAGTTATTGATTTTTCAAATGACGATATTGAAATTATTCGTGTCGGAGAAGGTGATCCTTCACCATTTGAGTAACCCCCTTTAATAGTCTAAACGTTAATAACGTATAAATGAGCCAGAAGTAAGTTTCTAGGGAACTGCTACTGACGTAACAGAGTAAAAAAATATGTCTCAAGACAAAAAAATACCGAAAGGTAAAAGTACTTCTACCGATTCTAAACCTGCTAATAATAAATATGGCAGCCGTGGTACTGGTTCAAAAGCCACAGTTAAAAAAGGTCAGAGTAAAGCAGCTGGTAAAGTTGGCCAAGGGAAAGGTAAAAAGACTGAAGAGTTACCAGTAAAAGTTAATTTTAAAAAAGCGACGGTTAAAGACTCTGAAAAATTGCAGAAAGTCTTGGCGAGAGCTGGCAAAGGATCACGTCGCGAAATGGAGACTATTATTGGTCAAGGGCGTGTTAGTGTTGATGGAAAAACCGCTTTTTTAGGTGATAGGGTTGATGGAAGTGAACAAATTCGAATTGATGGGCATCAAGTTAAACTAACAGCGCAAGACGACGATATTTGTCGTGTATTAATGTACAACAAGCCAGAAGGCGAAATGTGTACACGAAAAGATCCTGAAGGTAGAGCAACTGTTTTTGATCGCTTACCTCCTTTAGAATCAGGTCGCTGGGTTGCTGTTGGGCGCTTAGATATTAATACTTCAGGTATGTTACTTTTTACTACTGATGGTGAATTAGCCAATCGTTTGATGCATCCATCACAAAAAGTTGAACGTGAATACGCTGTTCGTGTTTTTGGTGAAATCAATGAAGCTATGTTACAAACGCTTCGTACCGGTGTAAAACTGGAAGATGGTCCTGCACGTTTTCAAAAAATTACCTACCGTGGTGGTGAGGGAAGAAATCATTGGTTCCATGTAGTATTATCTGAAGGTCGTAACCGTGAAGTTAGACGTTTATGGGAAAGCCAAGAAGTACAAGTAAGTCGCTTAATTCGTGTTCGTTATGGTGACATGGAAATGAAGCGTCAATTGCCTTTAGGTGGATGGACAGAGCTAGGATTACAAGAGGTTAATTACTTTCGTAAGTTAGTACAATTAACACCTGAAAAACAATCAAAAGTAAAAGTTGATGAAAAAGCTATGGATAATGCCAAAAGTCGCCGAATTCGTCGTTCAGTGAAAAAGCATCAACAACGCCATCAACAAGCGACACGTCGTAGAAGAAAATAGCAACCGATAAAATATTGAATACCAGTATCAGTAATCAACTTAATAAATTAAGTTGATTATGCAACATTTAGAAATAAAGGGATAAAAAACGTAAAAATTATGCAGTATCAATTAATTGAAGATTTTATAAGTTTACAAACCCTTTGTCAGCAATATAGCAAAGCCAGTGTACTCGCGATAGATACTGAGTTTGTTCGTACTCGTACTTTTTACCCTAAATTAGGCTTGTTACAGGTATATGATGGTAAAACGCTTGCTTTAATTGATCCAATAGCAATTGATGACTTATCACCATTTTGGCAATTATTGACGAATGAAAATATAGTTAAAGTGCTGCATGCTTGCTCGGAAGATCTAGAAGTGTTTCTCACTAGTGCTAATTGCAAACCGGTTAACTTACTTGATAGCCAAATAATGATGTCTTTTCTAGGACATGGACTGTCAATAGGTTATGCCGCGATGGTAGAACACTTTACGGGAATTGAGCTTGATAAGTCGGAATCTCGTACTGATTGGACAAGACGGCCATTGTCAGCTAAACAATTAGATTATGCTAGTGCAGATGTCGAGCATTTATTTAATATTTATCCTAAATTAGTGACATTACTTGAGCAGGTAGACAGGTTTCATTATGCTCAGCAAGAAACGCAATTGCTAATTGAGAGAAAATTTACGCCAGTAGACGAAAATCTATTATATCGCCAAATGAAGTTAGCTTGGCGATTAAATGCTAAGCAGTTAAATATCTTACAGCATTTAGCTAAGTGGCGTTATCAGCAAGCAAAAATACGCGATTTACCTTTAGGGTATGTTGTTAAAGAAAATACCTTGATGGCAGTTGCCGCAAATATTCCTGCTAGTTTATCTGCAATGAGTAAGCTAGATGGCGCTGAAGTACTTGATATTCGCCATAAAGGTAAAGCAATGTTAGCTATTGTACAGGAAGCAAATAAAGATAAAGAGGCTAGTTACCCGAAAAAAATACAGCGTTTAGATGAATATCCAGGTTATAAACAAATATTTAAGCAGGTGAAGTCTTTTATTAAGGCAATTGGTGATAAACATGATTTAACTGTTGAAAACTTAGCGTCTAAAAAACAAATTAACCAATTTCTAACTTGGTATTTTGATTTAAATGAGGCTAAAAAATATAGCGAAAATACAGGTGTTTACCCTGATATACTTATCGTTTGGCGCAAAGAGTTATTTGGCGAGTTATTGCAAGATTTTGCTGAAAAGGGGTTTAAATGATATGTATTCATTGGTGTATACTGATATTTACGTAAACCTCAATGAATAAGAAAATAAATCTTTTAGCTGTTATCAACCTGAATAACAGCTAAATTTAGCGATAATTTATTTTATAAACTTGCTAAAAATGTTTTTATCTCTTCTTTTAATTCTTCATCATCAATATTTTCACTCGCAATTTCAGCTTGTTTTGCATATTCAACAGCTTTAGATGACTCTTCAAATTCTTGTTGTCTTTGTGCCATAGCTAAATAAATAGAAGCTGTAAATGTGTTTAATTTCAGTTTGTTAGCAGTGTTTAGTGCAATTTCATATATATCCATTGCTAAATCACCGTCTTCAGTAAAATCGCCTAATGCTTCCCACTGTAATGGATGATCCTTTGGCGTTTCTTGATTAATTGCACATAACTTTTGCAAGTCTTTACAGGCATTATCTCTAAGTTCATCGTTACTCTCGGTAGAGGCGTTTGCTATGCGTTGACAAATGCCGAGAATTTCATCGTATAAAGGAGCTTTCATGTTTGTACCTAACGTTATCAAAAAAAGTAATGTAATTTATTGTGTCATTGTATCGCATATCAATACGAGTGCGTGATATATTATGCATCCATTTCTTATCATAGGTCTCCATTATGCTATGTGCTATTTATAAAAGTGCTAAAAAAGAGCAAACATACCTTTTTGTTAAAACACGCGATGATTTTTCCTCAGTGCCTGAAGCATTAATGCTTACTTTTGGTACTCCTACATTGGTGACTTTAATTAATTTAGCAACGAAAGAAAAATTAGCATTTGCTGACTTAGCTAAAGTAAAAAGTAGCTTAGTAGAGCAGGGCTATTATTTACAGTTACCGCCACCAAAAGAAGATTTACTAAAACAGCACAAAGAATATATGGGAGGAGGGAATGAAATTTAATCATATTATTACTTCTTTATTAGCGGTTAGCTTGATAATTATACCGAGTAAAATATTACAAGCAAAAACATTGAGCGAAGTAGGCTTTAAAGAATACGTTATTGAATTAAAAGAAGCGGCGTTAGCACAAGGTTTCTCACAAAGCTTAATTGATGAAAGTTTTACTAATGTTAAATTTCATAAAAGAGCCGTAGCTGCTGACAGGAAACAACCTGAAAAAGTTGAAACATTAGATACTTATTTGCCAAAACGCATACCTGCTTGGAAAGTTGATAAAGCGAGAGCGTTATTTAAAGAGCATGAAGAAATACTAACAAAAATAGGTCAGGATTATGCTGTTCAACCACGATTTATTGTCGCGCTTTGGGGGCTAGAAACTAACTTTGGTAAATTTACCGGTGGTTATAATGTTATTTCTGCATTATCAACTTTAGCTTATGAAGGGCGTCGTGAAGCTTTTTTTAAAAAGCAATTATGGGCCGCATTAACTATTTTAAAAGAAGGACATATTAAAATAGATGATATGAAAGGTTCATGGGCTGGCGCAATGGGACAAAATCAATTTATGCCAACATCGTTCTTAGGTTATGCAGTTGATGGCGATGGCGATGGTAAAAAAGATATTTGGAAAAACCAAGTTGATATTTTTGCATCAATGGCTAATTACCTACAAAAAGAAGGTTGGAATAATGAGCTAACATGGGGACGCCAGGTTAAGTTACCAGAAAACTTTGATACATCATTAGCGATACCTCAAAATACAGGTAGTCGCAAAAATTGGTTAAAAGCTTGGGCTAAAACTGAGAAAAAGTTAGCGGAATGGCAAGCTTTAGGTATTCGCCGAACAGATGGCACGAGTCTTCCAAATGTAGATATTACTGCTGCGCTTGTTTTTCCTGATGGAATAAACGGACGTGCATATTTAGCATATGATAATTATAAAAGTTTAATGCATTGGAATTTGTCTTATTATTTTGTTAGTTCTGTTGGTCATTTATCTGATCAAATTAAATACCCACCAATTCAATAAGAATATTATTAATTATGACCGTTCTCCAAAAAGATGCACCATTTTGGCAAAGTAAATCATTAGCTGAAATGTCACGTAGTGAGTGGGAGTCGTTATGTGACGGCTGTGCTAAATGTTGCCTTAACAAATTTATTGATGATGAAGAGACTGATGATCACAGTGAACTACAACCTACTGATCATATAGAGGAAGGCGAGCAGGTCGTTTATTCTAATATTGCTTGTTATTTGTTAAATGAAAAAACTTGTCAATGTAGTCAATACGATAAAAGAACCACGTTAGTTCCTGACTGTGTGCAGTTAACACAAGATAATTTAGCAGACGTCTTCTTTATGCCGCCAAGTTGTACTTATCGTCGTTTGCAAGAAGGGCGAGGTATGCCATCTTGGCATCCGCTGCTTCACAAAGGGAAAAAATCGGCAATGCACAAAGCAGGTATGTCAGTTCGTGGAAAAATAGTCAAAGATGATGATGTTGCGCTTGAAGATTTTGAAGATTACATTGTTATCTGGCCTCTTCACGATCTTGATTAATCAACGTACTTATTAACTATAAAATTGACGTTAACTTATGACAGCTAAACAACAAAGCCTTTGGTTTCTTCATAGTGCAGTTCTACTTTTTGGCGGGACAGCGCTATTTTCTAAACTTATTGGTTTACCGGCGTTAGATATTACCGTATATCGTACTGGTGTTGCGGCAATTGTATTATTTATTTTACTTACAATTCAAAAAAAGAAAATTGCTCTCGCCAACCCAAAAGACTATGGCGTTGCTATATTACTTGGCGCTGTCGTAGGCATTCATTGGGTTACCTATTTTGCTAGTATGCAAATGGCTGGCGTCACTGTTGGGGTGATTGCTTTTTTTACTTACCCCGTTATCACTGTATTTTTAGAGCCCCTGTTAAGCAAGACTAAAAGTAGGCCTAAAGTTAAAGATATTGTTATTGCTGTTATTGTTTTAATTGGAATTTTTTTATTAATTCCTGAGATAAATTTAGGAAACCAAGTAACAGTAGGAATTATAATTGGTGTTATTTCAGCTTTCTTCTTTGCATTGCGAAATGTCCTTCATAAAAATTACTTTAGTCACTACTCTGGCCCACATACCATGTTATATCAGACTTTAGTTGCTTTTTTAATGTTAGGGTTATTTGTTGATGTTCCTCCACTCGAGGTGAGCACTAATGATTGGTTACTCGTTTTATTGGCAGGCGCCATTTTTACAGCTATGCCTCATGCCTTGTTTGCCTCATCTTTACGTCATTTATCCGCAACAACAGCAGGCCTTATTTCATGCTTACAACCACTATATGGAAGCGTTTTAGCATTTTTATTACTTAATGAAAGAGTTAATATCATGACTGTTATTGGTGGGACGTTGGTGATTAGCGCGGCATTGTTTGAAACTTGGTCAGTCAGTAAAGAGCGATAATCAGCTTATTTTCGCATTAATTCTCTATTTTTAAAGAATCACTAAAAGATAAGTAAACTTGATTTAGCCCTTGATGATTATTGGGTGTAAATGAAATATTTAGCCCATCTTGTTTATACTTAAAGGAATTAAACTCTTCTAGTAAGCATGCTCTTGTTAATTTTATTCCACACCGTTTGGCAACAAGATTAAAAACATGAGCATTAAGATATCCTTCTAACTGAAATTTATTAAAATCAACATATCCAGCTTGTTTCATATCACGAATAAATTTTTTACAAATGCGCCACTGACATTGATAGGGAGAAGGTATAACCTCACTTACTATTACTTTACTTGGATGCTCAAGTCTTGCAAAAAGATATGAACTTGATACAAATGATAGGGTGCTAAAATAAGCTCTGATTCCCTGTTCATAACCTAAGTTGATTAAATAACTTAGCGGTTGATAAGTACCAACAAAAATAACTGTATCTAATGGCATTGTTGTTAAATTATCAAGAACACGTTCAATATCATTCGTATTACGTTTATATCGCTCTGTTATAACAGGCACTATATTATATTTTTTGAAAATTTGTTCGTAACTTCTTTGAGCTGCTAAGCCAAACTCATCAGCTTGAATAACTAATGCTATCTTATTTACCTTTTTCGCTTCAATTAAAAACTCAATTTGCGCTTGAGCTTCTTGTAAATAGCTAGCCCGTAGATTGAAAATATTATTAATGACAGGAGTACGAAGGAAGTCTGCTCCGGTCAGTGGCATTAAAAAGGGGACATTAGATTGTTTTAAAATTGGCAAAATAGCATGAGAGCTAGGTGTTCCCATAAAATTAAGTAAGGCTAAAACTTCTTCTTGGATAATGAAGTTTTTAATGTTTTTAATAGTGTTCTTGGGTTCGTAAGCATCATCTAAGCTGATTAATTCAACCCGTTGACCATTAATTCCACCAGCATTATTCAGTTGTTCAAAATAAACAGTTGCGCCTCTACTAACCCCTTTACCAATATAAGAAGCTGGTCCTGTTAATGCATTCGACATGCCTAACTTTATATGACTTGCCGACCATGTTTGACCTGGAAAAAAAGTAACACTGACAATAAATGAAAAGAACAGAAAATTTTTAAACAATCGGAATAGGCCTATAAATAGAAAAAGAGTTACGCGTTATTGTCATATTAATTCTATAAGTTACTAAAGAATTATCAAGTAGTTAAAAAATAACTGAGCACAGGTGTTTAAAAATAACACTATAAGTGGTAAAACATTAAGCACTTAGTCCTTTTTATTAATTTTCAAAGGTGTTTTATGATCATTAGCATTCCCAAAGAGTCATTAAAGGGAGAAAACCGTGTTGCAGGCTCTCCTAGCTCTGTTAGTGCTTTAATCAAGTTAGGCTTTACTGTGCGAGTACAAAAAAGTGCTGGCACTAAAGCAAATTTTACTGATGAAGAGTATAGCAAATCTGATGCAGAAATAGTGACTAAAAAGGTTTGTTGGCAAAGTGACATAATCTTTAAGGTAAACCCTCCTACTTTAGATGAAGTGGCACTAATGAATGAAGGGACTACACTTATCAGCTTTATTGCACCAGCCCAAAATCCTGATTTATTAGCTGCGCTACAAGAAAAATCCATCACCACACTAGCGATGGAGATGTTACCTCGTATGACCCGTTCACAATCAATGGATGCATTGAGCTCAATGGCAAATATTGCTGGTTATCGTGCTGTTATTGAAGCCTCGCATCATTTTGGACGTTTCTTCACTGGGCAAATCACTGCTGCAGGTAAAATGCCACCTGCGAAAATAATGATTATAGGTGCTGGTGTTGCAGGTCTTGCCGCTATTGGTACTGCCAGTAGTTTAGGCGCCATTGTCAGGGCGTTTGATACACGACCAGAAGTAAAAGAGCAAATTGAAAGTATGGGGGCTGAATTTCTTGAGATGAATTATAACGAACCTGAAGAATCATTATCAAAAGGCCCAGGGGATGGTTACGCTAAAGAAATGAGTAAAGCATTTATTGATGCAGAAATGGCTTTATTTGCTGAACAAGCCAAAGACGTTGATATTATTATTACTACTGCCATGATTCCAGGCAAACCTGCGCCAAAACTGATTACAGATAAAATGGTGCAATCAATGAAAGCTGGAAGTGTAATTGTAGATCTAGCTGCGGCTGGCGGTGGTAATTGTGAATGTACTGTTGCGGGTAAAGTAGTTAACGCACATGATGTTAAAGTGATTGGTTATACTGATTTAGTGTCAAGATTACCAAATCAAGCATCTCAACTATATTCAAATAATTTATTAAATTTAGCTAAGCTACTCTGTAAAGAAAAAGACGGTACTTTAACTATCGACTTTGATGATGTAGTTATCCGTAATATGACGGTTGTGAATAAGGATGAAATTACTTTTCCGCCACCACCTATTCAAGTGAGCGCTTCACCGTCATCGACTAAAAAAGAAAAGGTAATGCCTGCTGTTGACGTAGTTGAAGCACCGGTATCATCGACAAAAAAATATGCCTTTATAACGGCAGGTATGGCATTGTTTGGTTGGATAGCTAATGTAGCACCTGCTGATTTTGTCACTCATTTTACTGTTTTTGTCTTGGCTTGTGTTATTGGTTACTACGTGGTGTGGAATGTTAGTCATTCTTTGCATACTCCTTTAATGAGTGTCACTAATGCAATTTCAGGCATCATTATTGTGGGGGCGTTATTACAAATCAGCTCTGAAAATATTTTAGTTCAAATACTCGCAGCGCTAGCTACTTTGGTCGCCACAATAAATATAGTGGGTGGCTTTAAAGTGACTAGTCGTATGTTAAAAATGTTTAGTAAGTAGGAGAACTGTATGGAATCCACACAAATTGCGTCCAATGGTTTTATCAGTGCAGCTTATGTTGTTGCAGCATTACTTTTTGTGTTTAGTTTAGCTGGATTAAGTAAACAAGAAACCGCCAAACAAGGTAACTTATACGGCATGATTGGTATGGGCATTGCGTTGATGGCGACAATTTTTAACCCCGCAGTGACTAGCATTTGGCTTATCGTGCTTGCCATGATCATTGGTGCAGGCATAGGATTGAAGTTAGCCAATAAAGTTGAAATGACACAAATGCCTGAGCTTGTCGCTATATTACATAGCTTCGTTGGCTTAGCTGCAGTATTGGTTGGTTTTAATAGTTACTTTGAGGCTGGTCATCACGTTATCATAACTGCCAGCCAACAAACGGCCATGAATATTTATCTAACTGAAATTTTCTTAGGTATCTTTATTGGCGCTGTTACTTTTACTGGATCTATTGTAGCTTTTGGTAAGTTAAGTGGCTCTATTAGCTCTAGCGCTTTGGCGTTGCCACATCGCCATAAAATGAACCTTGCTGCTGGCGTTGTTTCCTTTGTTTTAATGATTATCTTTGTGCAAAATGGAGGATCAAATTTCCCACTGTTTTTAATGACCGTTATTGCTCTAGCGTTTGGTTGGCACCTTGTTGCTTCTATTGGAGGAGCTGATATGCCGGTTGTGGTATCAATGCTTAACTCTTATTCAGGATGGGCAGCCGCAGCAGCTGGCTTTATGCTAAGCAATGATTTGTTAATTATTACAGGGGCTTTAGTTGGCTCATCAGGTGCTATTTTATCTTATATCATGTGTAAAGCGATGAACCGATCATTTATCAGTGTTATCGCTGGCGGTTTTGGTACAACGGTAGTGATTGATGAAGATAAAGATTATGGAGAACACCGCGAAATACAAGTAGAAGCGGTTGCTGACTTGTTACGAAGTGCTAAGTCTGTAGTCATAGCACCAGGCTACGGTATGGCTGTTGCTCAAGCACAATACCCGGTATATGAACTGACTCAACAATTAATAAGTAAAGGGATTGATGTACGTTTTGCTATTCATCCTGTTGCGGGTCGGTTACCTGGGCACATGAATGTATTACTCGCGGAAGCAAAAGTACCCTACGATATAGTGTTAGGCATGGATGAAATCAACGATGATTTTCCTAATACTGATGTGGTATTGGTTATTGGCGCTAATGATACTGTAAACCCTGCGGCTAATGATGATCCTAACAGTCCAATTGCAGGCATGCCTGTACTTGAAGTTTGGCATGCAAAAGAAGTCATCGTCTTCAAGCGCTCAATGAATACAGGTTATGCCGGTGTTCAAAATCCTTTGTTTTTTAAAGATAACACGCAAATGCTTTTTGGTGATGCTAAAACTACAACCGAACAAATATTTAGAGCTTTGTAATGTTAAATATTCATTATAAAAATAATATTCAGCAAATAAATAGTAGGTATTGACGGTGAGGTTATAGTGTAAAGGCGCTTTTTGCTTTACTTTAGATACAATGAAAGTTTAAATCATAATTGTTGAAAGCTAAGTTAATTTTAATTAAATCTCTATTAAGCTCAAGTAACAAAATGATATTTTAAAAACTTAATTTTCATGATGTTTAGCTTTTGTCGCTACCATGATATAAATATTTTAAACATTTTTAATGTTCATTCTTCCAATTAGGAGAGCGCTTTATGACAAGTAAAATCACAATTCCCAGTTCAGGCGATAAAATCACGGTATCTAACGGTAAATTAGTCGTGCCAAATAACCCAATCATTCCTTTTATTGAAGGTGATGGTATTGGTATTGATGTTACGCCACCTATGATTAAAGTCGTTGATGCTGCTGTCGAAAAAGCTTATGGCACCAAGAAGAAAATTGCTTGGATGGAAGTATATGCCGGTGAGAAAGCAACGCAAGTATATGATTCTGAAACTTGGTTACCAGATGAAACATTAGAAATGTTTAAAGAATATAAAGTTGGTATTAAAGGGCCATTAACTACCCCTGTGGGCGGCGGTATGCGTTCTTTAAATGTAGCGTTACGTCAAATACTCGATTTATATGTATGTCAGCGTCCAGTGCAATGGTTTACCGGCGTACCAAGTCCGGTGAAAAAGCCATTTGAAGTAGATATGGTAATTTTCCGTGAAAATACAGAAGATATTTATGCCGGTATTGAATATCAAGCAGGTAGTGATAGTGCTAAGAAGATGATTAACTTCTTAACTGAAGAAATGGGGGTCACCAAAATTCGTTTTACTGAAAATTGTGGTATCGGTATTAAACCTGTTTCTAAAGAAGGCACTCAACGTTTAGTTCGTCAAGCGATCCAATATGCTATCGATCATAATAGAGACTCAGTAACGTTAGTACATAAAGGTAATATTATGAAATTTACTGAGGGTGCATTTAAAGATTGGGGTTATGAATTAGCGTGTGAAGAGTTTGGAGCAGAATTAATAGATGGTGGTCCTTGGTGTCGTATTAAGCATCCTAAAACAGGCAAAGAAATCATTATAAAAGATGTAATTGCAGATGCAATGTTACAGCAAGTATTGTTACGTCCTGCTGAGTACAGTGTTATTGCAACACTGAATTTAAATGGTGATTATTTATCTGATGCCTTAGCGGCACAAGTTGGTGGTATTGGTATTGCACCAGGTGCTAACTTAAATGATGAAGTTGCCATTTTTGAAGCAACTCACGGTACTGCGCCTAAATATGCGGGGAAAAATAAAGTTAACCCAGGTTCGGTAATTCTATCTGCTGAAATGATGCTACGCCATATGGGGTGGGTTGAAGCAGCCGATTTACTACTAAAAGGTATGTCTGGCGCTATTGGTGCAAAAACAGTAACGTATGATTTTGAACGCCTAATGGATGATGCAACCTTGGTTACTTGTTCTCAATTTGGTGATTGTATTATTGAAAATATGTAACTAAGCCTATGTGAGCTAACGTAACTAAGTAAATATAAACAAAGTAAAAGCATTAAAACCAGTATTATCTAAGATGATACTGGTTTTTTTAGGTTTACAGTTAATACTATTATTTGATTTTAAAGTAGGCTTTTTAACCACTGCACAAAAAGACCTAAACTTTCGTACCAGGCAGCGGTTGTTATCTGCAGAGATTTACTTTTAGGAACGTAATACCCCCAACCTTTAGGACCATTTATATTTTTAACCATAAAGCCTGTTGGTGCAGGTATTGGCTCTACTCCTTGTGCTTGAAAGTATTTTATTGCTCTTAGCATATGACTTGCATTGGTTACTAATACAACATTATGTCCTTGTACTCTAGGACCAATTAATTGCGCTTCTTCTTCAGTATCTTTAGGGAAATTTTCTGTCATGATTTTATTGGCAGGTACACCTAAAAGAACTAAAGATTGCTTCATTGTTTGAGCATGAGATAACTGATCCTTAATATAATAACCTGACGTGATAATCGTTGCTTCTGGATGTAATTGATAGATCCTTAATACTTCAACTAATCTTTCTAATGAGTTTGTATTAAGTTGGCTAGTTACGGGTAAGGCATCATTAGCAACGTGCCAACCTCCTAGCACTATAATGTAGTCAACAGGTTTACTAGAATGAGTAAAGCTTTCATATTTATTTTCAATATTTACCATTAACTTATCAGAAACCACTGGCATAGAGGATATAGTTAATAATAATCCTGCTGAGATTAAGCACTTAACGCTTCTTTTTGGGCGTTTTCGACAATACAAAAGTGATAAGGTTAATAAAATTAACACTAAATTAATCGGCATAATTGCAGCCGAAATAACTTTTTTTAGTAAAAATAAATCCATTAGGCTCTACATAAGCTAGTAATACATGTTTGTAGCTAGACTATAACAAATGTAACTGTAAAATTGGGGAAAGTTATGCGTACAAAAAATTGCATTGTATTTTTCTACTATTTTGCTTTATGTGCTTAGTTGTTTCTTAAGTTTTAGTCACTGTTTAGTCATCTTTAGTTAAATAGAAATAGGCTTTATTAGTATTGACTATTAAATATAAAAATTATTGTTCCAAATTAACTCTCTTTATAGCCATCTAAAAGTCTATTGCAATTACTACTGAATTCATGTCTAATAGACGGGTTGTTTATACACTTTTAATTTAAGTGATATTTACAACACCAGAAGAGGAGCGATAACTAGATAGATAACGTTATACTGAAAAGTATTAGGAACCACATTCCAACATACGTTATTGAAGGAGATTATCGCCGAGAACATAAACACCGTGGCTGTTTACGTTCGGTCACTAAGGCTGAATCCTTAGGACTGTCACCTGATTTTAGTGTCTGTATAGACTAAGGTGGAGAGCTTCTGGCTGAAAAAGTTACTATGCTCTATGCCTATATTGTTAAATAGGCTAGCCTGTCGAACTGTTCAGTCATGCTCTTCCTGTTTTAATTAGTGAGTATTATTTACTAATGTAAGTTATTGTATTTAGGAAGATTACCCATGGTACATCCAAGTTCACCAAAAGAAAATTTATCCCTTACCGTTGCTAAATTTGGCGGTACAAGTGTTGCTGACTTTCCCGCTATGTTGCGTTGCGCTCAGATTATTAAAAATGACTGTAGTAATCGCTTAGTGGTTGTATCTGCTAGTGCAGGCGTTACCAACTATTTAGTACGCTTAAGCCAAGCAAATTTATCCCTTGATGAACAAGCAGATATTATTGATAAAATTCAAGCTATTCAGTTAAATATTACTCAACATTTGGCAAAAGATGTTGAGCAAGCTTTAAATACTGAAATAAAAGGGTTACTTGAAGAGTTAGCAACGCATGCGTTAAAACAATCGCAACAGCATAGTGTTAAGCAAGGTGATGCCATTCTGTCATTTGGTGAGCAGTTAAGTTCACGCATCTTTGCGCAAGTTTTACAGTCTATTGATGTTAACGGTGCTTATTTTAATGTACAGCAAGTTATGAAAACTAATAGCTTATACGGCAAAGCAGTGGTAGATATAGAGCAATTAAGTTTAGCATGTACAGAGCTTTTAGCGCCTAAATTGACTCAACAAGTATTAGTAACACAAGGCTTTATTGGTCAAGATGGTTTAGGTGAAACAACAACCTTAGGTCGTGGTGGCTCTGATTATAGTGCGGCTTTATTGGCTGAAGCACTTCATGCGAATAATTTATCAGTATGGACTGATGTTGTTGGCATTTTTACCACCGATCCTCGTATAACCGATCAGGCGCGTGCTATAAAAGAAATTAGTTTTGGTGAAGCAGCTGAAATGGCAACTTTTGGTGCCAAAATATTACATCCAGCTACTTTGATTCCAGCAATGCGCCAGAACATTCCTGTTTTTGTTGGTTCAAGTAAAGAGCCTGAAAAAGGTGGAACACAAATCAAAAAATCGGTCGCCTCTAATCCTACTTACCGGTCAATCGCCTTAAGACGAGAACAAACCTTAGTCACAGTTAAAAGCCCGGCTATGTTACACGCGAGTGGTTTTTTAGCACAAGTATTTGGTATTTTAGCTAAACATGAGCTGAGTGTAGACTTAATTACTACCAGTGAGATTAGTGTCGCCCTCACTTTTGATAACCCAAGTGGCTCTACACAAGCGTTAATAACATCAACAGTCGTAGAAGAATTAGAGCAGCTTTGTGAAGTAACCGTTGAACATGGTCTGTCATTAGTTGCTGTTATTGGCAATGGCTTAGATTGTGCAAAAGGCATAGGGCAACGTATTTTTCAAACGATTAATGACATCAGCGTTCGTTTAATTTGTCATGGGGCAAGTGCCAATAACTTATGCTTCTTAGTGAATGAGCGAGATGCGAATAATGTTGTTGAGAAACTACATGGAGAATTATTTAACTAATCTTTTTTGCACTCTATTAGTATTAACTTTTCCTCGTCATTTATTATTACCAAGTAGGAGCTCCGATTTTACTTGGTAATAAATCATTCCAAAAGCCCCTTAGCACCATCTAAAGCAATAAACTATCAATTATTGCTTTCTTTAATTGTGACTCTTTCATCTTAATAATTGGTATATCCTGTTTATATCTCCTTGTTATTATTTTAATACCCAATTACCCAATTACCCAATTACCCAATTAATCATCTCACCGATTATATTCTCATCACTGATATTGTCATTTCGAGTGTAGTGCAAAAGTATGAGAAATATAATTCGAACGTACAGTGCCTATATTAAATATGATGCGTATGATTGATTATATAAAACAAACATAAGGAAAAAATTTTAGGGGTGTTGTCTCTTAAAATTTTGATATTTTAGCACTTATAGTTCAATTAGCTCGTGCATTTTTTATCTTATTCACCTCATTATTGGAATTCTACAAATGAGTATACGTGCTCTGATCAATATGAGAATAATTGCATCAGTACTGTTGATTTTAATTTTTAGTGCAATTATTGCTGTATGGCAGGCAAGAAGCTCAGTAGAGCGAGAAGTGAATTCTTCAATTAACTTAGCCGTACAAATGATTGAATTTGGCCTTAATCAAAGCTCTTCCACTAGTGAAGAGAAAGACGCATGGCTAGACAAGATTGCCACAATGCAACCAGTAAGGCATTTAAATATTTCTGTCAAAAAGAGTGTAAATCAAGTTAAAAATACCCATGCTACTAAGCTAAATGATGATTTAAAGGATGAGAAAAAATCGACACCTCATTGGTTTGTAAAGTCAGTTATGGTCGACTTTTTTATACATCATTATGATATTAAAATTGCGGATGGATCTATCAAAGCGATTGTTATTACCGCGAATCCAATGGATGAAATAAATGAAGCTTGGCAAGAAACAAAGTCTTTTTTTTGCTCTATTGTGCTAATGCTTTTTATTATGTTTTTGACAGTGAACCTAGTGTTTAATGCAATGTTGGATTCCGTTAAAGCTATTTTAACTGGACTTAAACAAGTTGAAAAAGGGCACTTTGATCATGTACTACCTCACTTTAAAATTAGTGAATTTGATGCAATAGCGTTAGAAATTAATGGTATGTCATCAGCCCTTAAAACGGCTCAAGAGAAGAACCAAGCTTTGGCGCGCCACAGTATGCAAATTCAAGAAGCTGAAAGACAAAATCTGTCTCGAGAGTTACATGATGAAATGGGGCAATCGTTAACAGCAATCAAGGCAATGGCGATTACATGTCAACAACCAAAGACAAATGTAAAGGCAGTAACTAGTTCAATTGTTGATATTTGTAACCATCTATCTGTGGTCGTTCGTTCTATGATGAGAACATTACACCCATTAAGTTTGTCAGAGCTTGGCTTAGGAGCCACCTTATCTGAGCTGGTTAGAGAATGGCAAAGACGAAGTAGTGAGGTTCAGTTCGATTTAGATTACGACCAAGCTTTAGAGCATTTAAGTCACGATATTACTATTCATGTCTATCGAATTGTTCAGGAGTGCTTAACCAATGTTGTTCGACATGCAAATGCAACTAAAGTGGTTATTTTAGTCGTTAAACGCGGTGATAAAGTCATGATTACTGTATCTGATAATGGTCAAGGAAAACAGCTTAATACTCCTGGCTTTGGTTTGTTGGGAATGCGCGAGCGAGCTGAAAATTTAGGCGGAACATTTACATTTGAATCTGTATTAAATACCGGTGTTAATGTTGTTGTGGAATTACCTTACTGGGAGGAAAAGTAATGGAAACAAAAAAAATTAAAGTTCTATTAGTTGATGACCATATGGTTGTTAGGGCAGGGTTTAGAATGTTGCTCGACTCTCAACCCTATATTGGTGATATTGTAGACATTGAACGCGGTGAGCTGGCCGTGAAGGAGTATGAACGTTTCCAACCTGATGTTGTTGTGATGGACTTGTCAATGCCGGGTATTGGTGGTTTAGAAGCTATTCGTCGCCTTTGCAAGCATTACCCTAATGTACTTATTTTAGTTTATAGTATTCATGATGAAAAAGTTTATATTGAACGTGCATTAGAAGCAGGTGCACGTGGTTATGTTAGTAAGAATAGTGCTGCTGAAGTATTAGCGCAGGCGGTTGCTGTTATTGCTAGTGGTAAACGTTATATTGAAGAAGGCTTAATGCCGGAAGTAAATGATATATGCTTAACCGAAGCTAAAAAACCAAAGCATAAACTTAAGCTTTTATCGCCACGTGAATTTGATGTGTTTCGCTTACTTTCAAAAGGGTTAAATGCTCATAATGTCGCTAGCGAGCTTTGTTTAAGTTATAAAACTATTTGCAATTACAATACACAAATTAAAAGTAAACTGAATGCGAATACCTCAGCTGATCTTGCTAATATAGCGATGGTAAATAATATTATTTAGGCCAGACTAATTTTTTACTTTATTGATATATTTGGTATGGATGCGGTTTAATTTTTATCGCTATTTTTTGACCTAGAGCGAGTAACATCTCACTATAAAAACTAAGTTGTTTAAAAGCTAATGATGAATCTCTTTCAATGCTACTGAGTAAATAACGAAACCCTTGTTCAGTAACGGCAATATTATCTACTGTTACATTAACCTTTTCATCCTCACAATACTCAATAGCTTGCGGTTTTAACAAGAATTGTAAGGTTTGTGAATTCTTATTATTGGCTTCATTATTCGTGTCTACAATTGCTGAATTGGTTGATGAAAAACTGCCGATGGCTGTTTGGTATTCATTACCTTTGGCCTTTACGGGTATCCAACTACCTAATTGTAAAAAGTCAGCAACTTGCCAACTACTCGGCGATTGGCAAACTGAAGCAGGGCTGCCTGTTTGTAAAATTCTTCCTTGGTGCATAACCGCTATTTTATCTGCAAAAGTAAAAACTTCATCTTTGTTATGTGTAACAAAAATAGCACTCATTTTTAGTTGCTTTAAAAGCTGGCGCATTTCTAACATTAATTCATTACGCAAACGGGCATCAATATTTGAAAAAGGTTCGTCTAATAATAATAATTTAGGCTGAAGGGCCAATGCTCGTGCAATAGCAACCCTTTGCTGCTGGCCGCCAGATAGCTGATGAGGATATCTTGATTCTAAACCGGTTAACTTAAGTAAATGTAGTAGATCAGCCGTGCGTGTTTCTTGTTCACTTTTAGGTAATTTATCAATACCAAAATAGATGTTTTTCTTAACCGATAAGTGAGGAAATAATGCATAGTCTTGAAAAATCATACCAATATTACGATGTTCTGGTGGTATGTTTTTAGAGGGACTAATAGTCAGTATATTCATCGCAGTTTGCGTACTATTGTTTATTTTTAATTCACCAGTACTCAGCTCATTAAAGCCCGCAATGGTATTAAGTAATGTTGTTTTACCACAACCGCTAGGACCTACTAGACCAAGTATTTCACCAAAATTTAAGGTCAAATTAGTATCTGATAAAATGATTTTTTTTTGTAATTTCACCGAAAGCTGTTTGATGCTTAATAATTCAATGTTGTTCATTTATGTTATTTCCTTTCTTTATTAAGCCAAACAATAGGTAGTAATCCCAGAATAACAATCAAAATAGCGCCCAATGCACCTTGCTCTAGCATTTCATCAGAGATTAATTGATAAATTTGAATACTCAGGGTTTCAAAGTTAAAAGGCCTTAATAATAGTACGGCTGGCAACTCTTTCATCGACTCAACAAATACCAATAACCAAGCCACTAAAATAGAAGGCTTTAGGATAGGAATATGTATTTTTATTAGCATTTTACCTAAGCCGGCACCTAAACTTGCTGGGGCTAAGTCGACAGATCTCGGTATTTGTTCAATACCACTGGATATTGTGCCATTAGCAATAGCGGCAAAACGAACTACAAAAGCAAAAACGACAGCAAAAATAGTACCTGATAATAATAATCCTGGAGAGTCTAATCTTAAATAATCAGCGACTTCATTAAGCATGTGATCTAATGGGCCGAAAGTCGCGAGTAATACCATCGCCAAGACTGTACCAGGAATAGCATAACCGAAACCTGCCAAACTTAATGGAAGCATACGCCATTTATCTTGGCTAAGTCTACGATACAAACCGAATAATAGAGCTAAAAAAGTTGCAATAGTTGCAGCATAAAAAGATACCTCAATGCTGTTAATACTTGGCGGTAATAGTGCTATTAGTTGATTTAGGTCACTGTATTCAAATGCCATAATAATCAATAAAATGAAAGGTGCAAGGAAGCCTGCGAATACTAATATCCAACAAAAAGCACCAATGAAACATTGTTGTATAAAAGATAATTCTATTACTTCTATATTTTTATTGGGCCTGTTTGACTGATGCCCTTGTCCAGCTCTTGCACGTTGCTCAGCTACAACCACAAAAAATATTAACAACATTAAGATACTTGCTAACGCGTTTGCAGCGGCTAAGTCGCCATAACCTAACCAAGTATCGAATATCGCTGTTGTAAGTGTATTAACCGCAAAATAATTTACCGTAGCAAAATCGGCTAATGTTTCCATCAGAACTAAACTTGCAGCGACTGCAATAGCAGGACGCGCCAAAGGTAGGGCAACTTTTAAAAAGCTTTGTTTTGATGATAAACCTAATAGACGTCCGGCTCTTAATAAGTTTTGATCTTGTTGTTCAAATGCAGTTCGTGCCAACATATAAACATAAGGAAACAATACTAATGCCAGAATAACGGCGGCGCCGGGTAAAGTGCGTATATCAAAAAACCAGTAGTCATTTGGCGATTGCCAATTAAACCAATAGCGTAATGCGCGTTGAACTGGCCCTGCATAATCAAAAACATCAGTATAAAGATAAGCAACTAAATACCCTGGCATTGCCATGGGTAATAAAAGCAGCCATCGTAGAAACCGTTTACCTACTATATTGGTGTGAACAATAAAGGCCGCACTAAAGGTACCAAAAATTAACGTAAGGCAAACGACCAGTACACCAAGTATTAGCGTATTAGTAATATAATCTGGCAAAACCGTTTGCCAAAGGTGAGAGAATAAGTCACTCGACGAACTGAGACTCGCTAACAACATTACTACGATAGGTATTACGAGTAGTAATGCTATTAACCAACAGGCAGTTCGCCAGAGATTATTTTTTAACGGGGCAATCAAGGAGTAATTATATCATCTTATAAATCAAATTTAGCTTGATCAATTAATTTAAGGGCTTCTTTTCTATATTTCGCAATAGTTTCTAATGGTAAGTCATCGGCTTTAAACTTACCCCATGAAGCAACTAACTCAGAAGGCATTACATCAGCTCTTACTGGATATTCTACATTTGTTTCTGCATAAAGTTGTTGTGCTTCTTTTGATATTAAAAATGCCATTAATTGTTTAGCATTGCCAGTATTAGGAGAGAACTTTGCCATTCCCATGCCAGATATATTCACATGAGCACCACGGTTACTTTGATTAGGAAAGTTAATGTTTACCGCTTCAGCCCATACTTTTTGTTTTTCGTCTGATAGCATTCTACCGAAGTAATAACTATTTCCTAGTGAAATATCACATAAGTTTTGATGAATAGCTTGTACTTGTCCGCGATCATTGCCTTGAGGTTTACGTGCTAAATTTTCTTTGAATTTTTCTAACCAAACAAGTGTCTCTGCGCTACCATGTTCAGCAATCATAGAAGAGACTAGTGCGATGTTATAAGCGTGTTTACCACTTCGTGTACAAATTCTACCTTTATACTTACTATCAGCTAAGTCTTCATAATTAATATCTAATGTGCCTAAACGTTTGGCAGAATAAATATTTCGTACACGCGTTGTTAATGCAAACCAAGTATTGTCTTTTGCTCTGTATTGACTAGGAATAACATCAAGTAATACTTCAGCGTCATTTGCTTGTAGTAAGTTACGGTCCTGTAATTCAATAAGTCGACTAATATCTGTAGTTAATAATACATCTGCAGGGCTATGTTTACCTTCACGCTCTAGACGTTCTGCCATGCCTGTTTTAGCAAAAATAACATTTACTTTGATGCCGGTATTTTCAGTGAACTTGTCGAACAGAGGCTTAACTAAAAATGCTTGGCGATAAGAATACACATTGACTTCTTCATTTGCGTGTACAAGAGAAGATGAAATAAGACATAGGCTAGTAAAGGTCAACAGGATTTTTTTTCTAATCTTGGTTATTTGAGGCATAGCATAATTCTGACAATATGATGTCAGTCTCTTTAATAGGTTTTTAATACAAATAGGGGGGCAAGATTAAAGAAAACATTGTACTATGTCAATGTCATTTGATAACCATTCTCATTTGATTTGTTTAGATGTAGTAAATATTACGTTATTCTATTAATCACTGCTTTTAATATTTATATTCCTCATTATTAATTAGGCCCAACATAATAAGATCAGCCTTCTACTTTTGTTAATTATACTTTAGGTAGAAGGCAATAATGGCTTATTAATATACGTTTAATAAATTGTTATAACGCCCAAATACTATTACGCTCTCCAAAATATGCGCGTTTTTTAGTTTTTAGTGCTCCATAATAAAATATAGCGGCAAAAATTAAAGCGGATATATCAATAGCACTATTGCTAAACGCATTTAAATTCCACTGGCTAAAGATTGGTGTTGTTATAGCAACAAGTGTTGTAATAGGAATACATAAACAAGTTAAAGCAATGATTTTTTGCATATGAATAGCACTTTTTGCGGCGCCAAAAACAAAGCTATAAATTAAAACAGCAAAAAATACTAGGTAGTAACAAGTTACATAACTATTGTTAATTTTTGCGTTAATCAAATATAACCACTTACTTGCTAATAAAGTAACAACGACCGCTAATATCGAGCCTAAACATACACCAATAGTTAGATTAGCCATAAAACGGTTAGATTTACTCTGAATCGGTTTCTTTTGTCTTCGTTTTTCTAACCAAAGCAAGTTACCGCTGTAAAATAAAAAAGCACCGAGTAAGCCCATCACAAAGTACAACCAACGGCCTAATTCACCGCCAAATCCACCAAAGTGTAAAGAAAAGAAGCTCGCGACATAAGAAACGTAATAATCGTCTTCGCTCATTGAAATACTGCTAAATGCAGGAGCAAGAGTGTAAGGGTTCATGTAAATAAAGTCGCCAGTGTTATTACGCATCATTTCAGCTGTATTCATCACACTTATTGCAACAGAAGGGCGTTGAGTTGATAAGCGCGAAAACTCAATGTATTTGATACTATAACCCTCAGTTAGCTCATTGACCTTATCTATATATGTTGAAATAGGTGGTAGTTGGCTCGCAGAGTAGTTTACTGGCGCACTTTTCGCTTGTTCAAATATGGGTTGTTTACCATATACTAAGTCTAAACCATCATATAATACGTCGTGAAAAGCAAATACCACAACAGACCAAGCAATTATTAAATGAAAAGGAAGACTCACAACGCCAACTAGGTTATGGCTGTCTAACCAAAATCGGTTTGCGCCTTTATTTTTTCTAACAGAAAAAAAAGTTTTTACTAACGTAGGTAGTAGAAAAATAACACCTGAAACTAAGGCTAAAAAGTAAAGTATAGAAGCAACACCAAGCACTAAAACACCTAGGTTTTCGTGTCCAACTTTTCCTGCAATACCTGCCGTACGGTGTAACATGTCAATTAAATCACCTAGTTCATTGGTAGGCTCCGTTCGAGTAATTAAATCTCCTTGAGCTGATAGGGTGGCATGCACCATAACATTATCTAAATATAAACCTCGTCCTCCTTTTTTTTCATACCAAGTCATCGGGGAGCTTGCGTCATTGAAATTTATTTTAAAACCTTGTTGCGCGTTTTCTGAGGTGTCTAGGGCTTTAGTGATTAAATTATCTATTTTATCTATAGTGACCTGTGGAAGGTGATGACTTGGAGGCGTTGCCCATTGAGTAATTTCTTCCTCAAACATAGTAAGGGAGCCAGCATAAAAGCCGATAAATAAAACTAAGCCAGCAACAATGCCTGTCCATGTATGTACAGATTGGTAGGTTCTAAGTATATCGCCACGAACTCTCATGATAACCACCTTAAAAGAAAAAATACGCTGTAAACGATAATGTTCGCAGATAATAGATATACAACAGCTTTTAACGCTGTTTTAAATAAATAGGTAAATGACAATACAAACAATGCAATGGGAGAAAGCACCCACATATTGAATTGACCTTTTGCAGGGGCATCTAAGCCTCCAGGACCAAACCAAGCAAAAATAGCAACAAAAGCGTAAGCTAATGTTAAACCCAAAATTGTTCCGGCAAATGTTTTAACCCACCAATGGGGTTGAATCTTTTGTTCTGAGGTTAACCTACTCATGATGATGCTCCTTTATTAGATCCGTTATTTTTGTTCGGTGTAATCATTAAACTAAGGAAAGGGATACAAGCTAAAGTGGTTAAAAGTACAAAAAGCCAAGTGAATAGTGCAGCAGCAAGCACCTGTGTTTGAAGGCAAGAAACTAGTGATAATAGCCAACATAAGTAACCCAGTGTTCGCCATTTTTTTGTTAATGGTTTGCGAAATAAATTTTGATTTTTATTAGTGGAATATACAATAAATACGCCAAAAAAAATAAATAGTAGTGCCAATAATTGCCACATATTAAAAACTCTCAATGTTAAATATAGATACCCAAAACAGAAATAGTATGGGTATCTATATTGTATAAAACGACATAGTTATTTATTTGTTAAATAAATAGTGTTAGAAATCCATTTTTACTTTCACAGCAAATGTTCTGGGTTCACCAATGCGTAAACCACCATATGAATCACTATTTGCCCAATATTCTTTATCAAATAAATTATCTATCGTCGCGATAACGGTAAGGTCTTTTTCAGCTAACTTTGTACTGTAACTCGCACCACCATAAAAAATAGTATAGGAAGGCAATTCCCAAGTATTGTTTGAATCTACCGTGGTTACACCATGGTATTTTCCACCTAAGTTTACTGTTAGCCCTGGAATAGCAGCAACATTGTAATTAGTTTGTAGGGTGAACTGTTGTTTAGGTGCACCTGCAACATTGTTACCTTCAATTGGCTCACTTGTTTTGTCATATTCAGCACTCAATAGCATAAAATCACCATACAGTGATAAATTCTCAGAGAACTCTAATGCACCACTAAATTCTAATCCTTGGTAAAGACTTATTCCGTCTTGAATTAAATAATTGTCATTGGTAACAAGAGTCGCACCGCGTTCAATACGAAATAGTGCAGAGGTAATAGACCAGCCATCTCCAGCAGTTTTAAGACCAAGCTCATACTGAGAGCTCTCTAGCGGTGGAAGTAATTCGTCAGCATTGGCATAATCTTCACTAACAACACCTGTTTTACCTTCAAAAGATTCTACATAGCTCATGTAGTAAGAAGTATTTTCACTGGGTTTGTAGATTAATGCCACTGTTGGGCTAACGGCTGAATCATTTAAATCATCATGTGAAGAAAAATAGTCACTGGCTCTATGTTCAATTTTGTTTGATCTAATACCAACCAGCACTTCCCACTGTTTTGTTATCGATATAAAGTCACTGATGAACATAGACGTTTGTGTATCGGACCAAGCCATTTGTATATCTTTTTCTAAATCAGCGCTGTAGGTTTTAACCTCAACAGGGTTATATAAATTGTCAACAGCATAACCTCGAGTTACTAAACGACCGTAAATACCGCCGTCATTTCGGTATGTTATTGCTTTTTGATGAGACGCTCCAATAACTAGGTTATGACTAATATTACCGGTATTGATTTTACCCGTAAGTAACCCTTGGAATTGATCATATTCAACATCAAAATATTGCTCATATAAGCTAATACTGATATCGCCATCGCTATTTAATATGCTGTCTAAGTTTTTAACCCAACGAGTTTCATTTTTAGAATGATCATAATCAATGCTAGCATGCCAGTTGTCATTGATTTCCCATTTTAAACTTGTTAGCGCTATTAAATTTTCGTAACGGTCAAAGGTACCTTCGGCAGCAAGATTATGTGTGCCATTGACTGGTTTAGGTAAAGAGTCATCGCTGTCTAAACCATTACTAAATTGAGTCCATGAGTTTTCAACTAATCGGTCATTAGATATAATATCTACTGTCCAATATAAAGAGTCGGTTAGTTGAGCATCAAACGCTAATGATACTGTTTCACGATCTATCGAGCCACCATCTAAATAAGTATCACCTTTTTCTTTAACCAAATTAACACGTAAGCCGTAATCGTCGTTATCACCTATGCGAGTACTGGCATCAAGATGTCCACTGAAAACACTATCACTACGCATTCCTACATTAACGCTAATAGCATCATCAGTTGCTTTTTTAGTGACATAATTAATTATGCCTCCGGGTGCAGCCATACCGTACATAAAACCAGTCGCACCTTTTATTAAGGTTACTTGCTCAAAAGCTTCGTATGGCAATTCACCACTAAAACTGTTAATAGACATACCATTAACTTTAAAGCTTTGCGTGTAATCTAAATTTAAACCACGTACGCGCACTGTATTACCAAAGGCACTATAGGCGCTGCCATCTACAGAAACGGAAGCTTCACGACTGAATAAACTGTCTAAAGTATTTACCTGACGAATCTCCATATCTTGTAGTGAAATAACATCAACAGAGAATGGCGTGTCAAGTAGGGATCTATTACCTAAAGCACCACCATTATTTTCTTCACTAAGTTCGGTCAGCTTGTGACCAACAACGTTGATTACTTCTATTTTTTTTTCAGTTTCTTCAGAAGCTAGAACAGAAGAGCAGTTTACTGATAATACTGCCGCACAGGCCACAGCAACTTTATTTAACCGTAAGTTATTAGTTTTCATTTAGAATTCCATTATATTTTAGAAAAATGATCAAAGGCAAAGCATGATTATTAATCGATAAGGTTTGCCAAATTGTTATTGGGGTTCAATCGTTGCGAATACTAACCTAAATGATAATGATTGTTAATAGCGTTAATGAGAAAAATGGGTTATTATTCATTTTTTTCACATGCTTAGTATATTTTTATTGTGATTCCGTTAAATAACTAATCGAAAATCAAGGTAAAAAGGGGTAATTAATGATAAGTAAAGAAGTGTTTGTTAAGGGAGCTAAACTGGGTGGACTTGGAACTATGTGTCTAATATCTTTAATTCAATTTTCGGTATTGAGTGCTGAAATAACTTCATCAGCTTTATCAAACTTAACGGTTAGTAATGCTTTAACAGGTAGATTTAATGACACTCAGAGTAAAAAAAATGAACTCAATCAAAACTTTAAAACGATAAAAATAATCGTACCCTGTGAAAAAGGAGACTATCTAACGGGATATATTGAGAATAGTCACCCTATAACGGTTGATGTTATTAATGCAAAGGGTGATTTATCAAGACGTTTAATTGATAACAAAAATGGGAAACAAGATTTTTATTCAGTCGCTAAAAATTGTGATGAAATATGGCATATATCAGGCTCTGGTTCATACCATATTGTGCTTGAAAATCGTATTAGCTTAAAAGAACAAATCCCTGATGACCAAAGTAAGATTTTAAGTCCGGTAATATCGTCATTAAATGATGAGCTTCGAAAAGGGCAAAGTACTGAGAATTTTTGGAAAATGATAGAGAGAACAGGGACGCCATTGATTGAAAATACACCTAACGGAACTTTGATGACTTTTTTGGCAAGAGGTTCGTACAAAAATGTTAAACTTATTGGGGCGCCTTCTAACAATCATGAGTCCCTACAAAGGCTTGCTAATTCTGATACCTGGTATAAAAGTTTTATTGTACCTGACAATACTCATTTATCTTATCAAATAGCCCCTGATGTGCCGCAACCGCCACTAACTGGTTTTGCTCGTCGAGTTGCTATAAAAGCTGTGGCTCAGGTTGATCCGTACAACCATTACCCTTGGTCATCTTCGGGTTTTGACAAGTTTAGTACGAAATCAACTATCACTCTTGAAGGTGCGCCTAAAAACCCTATGATCGATTCAACAGAAATAAAGCCAAAAGGGACATTTTCTCAATTTTATTTTACGAGCAGTACCTTAGCGAATACTCGCGAGATAACTATTTATTCTCCTCTAATGACTAAGAAAAATAAAAAGGATGCTGTACTGCTATATATTTTTGATGCGCAGGCTTACATAGAATTGGTCAACTTGCCAACAATACTCGATAATTTAATGGCAGAAGGCGCTATTCCTCCTGTTATTACCGTTTTTATCAGTAATCCTGATCGTGAAGCTCGTGCTCGTGAATTGCCAGCTAATAGCATATTTGCTGATGTTTTGGCTAATGAACTTATTCCTCAAATAAAGCAGAGGTTACCAATGATAATACCAAAAGAAAAAACGGTTATTGCTGGCTCTAGTTATGGTGGATTAGCAGCAACGACGATAGCATTACGTCATCCTGAGATATTTGGCAATGTTATCTCTATGTCAGGGTCATTTTGGTGGAGTCCCAAAGCTCAGACTGAAAATGATAAACATTTTGTAGCTTCTGAAGTCATAGCGATGGATAAAAAAGCAGTTCGTTTATTCTTAAGCGCAGGTTTATTTGAAAACTCTCGTGGCGTTGGTGATGGAATTTTAGAGACTAATCGCCATTTACGTGATGTTTTATTAGCAAAAGGCTACGAAACTCATTATCAAGAATACGGTGCTGGGCATGATTATTTTTCTTGGCGAGGGGTTATAGCAGATGGTTTAATATCTCTTTTTGCTACCAATAAACTCAGAGAAAAATAGAATAAATAATGTAACCTAAGGTATGATTTTTCATGTTACCCCTTAAGTTATTGACCTAACTTGGTTATTAATGTTTAGAAAGGCACTACATCGAGGTAGCTTCTTAGCATATTTATTCACTATAGCCGTTCTGCTTGAAAATGTTGTTAATTACATTTGCATTATCTCTATTCAAGTGGAACGGTTTTACAATCAATAGCATTATAGAATGAGAGAATATTCATAGCTGCCCAGTTGGGTTGTTAGTATTGTAAATTATTGAAATATAGTGCATACCCCTCCTTTTTCATCACTTTTTGGCTTGGTGGTTTTTTTTGTCATAAATCTTTCTTTTAAAGCTTATATGATTGCGTTGTTAACGGTTTTATTAAAATAATTTTATATTGATGAATAATTTATTTTAATTTTGTGGTCTAGGTAAGAAATTAAAACGTATTACCTGTCAATTGCGATAAAAATAATGACAAGCTGAACTGATGAGTTACCTATATGAAAATCATTCAATTATTTAATGGTGAGTTTTCTGCTGAAAATGCGCCCAAAGCACAACTTGATAATGGCAGTTTTTGCATACCACAGCATTATCTTAAATATCGACACACGTTAGCGAGTGTAGAGGAGCTAATTTTAAAAATAAGTTATTGCGATAGATATCCCATATTTGTTTCAGAAGATAATCAAGGGATTTATATACAAGTTGGTATCATCGGCGCCGATAACTACAAAGGTAATAATTATGAAAGTCACTCTATTCTTCATCAGAATCAGAAATCAAGTGATGGCGTTTCAGCAGTAAAAGATAAAAAACTTAAAATAATGTATGGGCGTAAATGGCGAGTAGAACCTAAATTACCTAGTGCTGAAATAATACAAACCGCTTTTCTTGCGATAAAAAAGGTGAGAGAGCATGAAGTAAGAGAGCTATTTCGTTTAAAAGCGTTTAACAAAACAACAACACCATTAAATTGTCATCATGATGTGACTATGTTGATTAATAGCCAAGAAATTAGAAGTAAAGAGACTGAAATTTCATGGTTAGAACTACAACAAGAGCTGGATAATTTGCGCTATGAACAAGCTAAGTTTCAGGTAATTAATATTGAAAACCGACATGAAAAATATTGGATACTTGAATTAAAAGTATGTCTTGAGGCTTCAAGTCACTTAGATGAAATAGAGCATGATCAACTTATTGTGTTAATCATTAATAAACTCACCTTTAATAATGTTTGTTATCAATTAATGGCAGAGCTAATTCGATTAAGTGATAGGCATGTAGACGAAAACTTTATGTTTTCTTGCGTTCCTCGTTTTAGTCAAAAAAATGATATAAAAGCGATTGCTAAAATATCAGCTAATACACGTGAACTTCACAAATCAGCAGAAAAGTCGGACTTTGAAGAAGATTGGCGTAAAGAAAATTATCAAGTGGACTTAGCCCGAGTTCCACAATTAAATACCAGCGTATTTTCAGAGCGGATTAGAAACATATTAAATTCGTTTAATGGTATTGAAGGAATATTACCAGAGAATACTTAATGACTTTACGTATTCTCTGGTGCTATGTATAACGGAGTATACCTTTAGGCTGTTGTTATACTTATTTGACTTGTGAAATATTCTTTTAAATAATTAAGCAGTAACCTAAGCTTTTTCGAATTAGCTGTGCCTGGAGGAAATACGCCATACACATTAATATCACTAAGTTGGTAATCATCCAGTACTGTTTCTAATGTGCCTGCTTTTATTTTTGGTAACGCATCATAAGTAGGTATCCGGCCTAAACCATGTCCTGCTTCAACGAAAGAAGTTCGTGCAGCAGCATTATTGGTACTAATGCTGCCTTTTGTCGTAATGCTGAATGAACGACTACCTTTAGTTAACGTAACTACACCTGACGTTAGCTTGTAAATGATCCATTGATGATTACTTAAATCGGCAGGGTTTTTTGGTCGGCCATACTGAAGGAAATACTCAGGAGCACCACACAAACACGTTTGTAATGTGGCTAATTTACTTGCTTGCAAACCAGAATCAAGTAAAGGCGCGCCACGAATAGCTAAATCAATGCCTTCTTTCATAATGTTAACAACTTCATCTGTTAGCATTACATCAAGTGATATTTTAGGATAGATTTTTTTAAATTCATTTAGTGCCGGTACAACGGTTTGTAAACCAATATTCACCGGACACGTTATTTTAAGTAGCCCAATAGGCTCATTTTTAAAATTCTCTATTTGTTGATTAGCTGCACTCGCTTGTTCAGAAATTATACGACAGCGTTCATAATATCCTTGGCCTGCTTCGGTAAGATTAATGGATCGGGTAGAGCGGTTAAGTAATTTTACTTCTAGTTGTGCTTCAAGCTTTTTTAAATGATAACTGACCACTGCTCGGGATAAGCCTAGGTGTTTTGCCGCAGCACTTAAACTTCCTTGTTCAATAACTTGTGCAAATACAACCATACTTTTGAGCTGTTCAAATGATATATCCATAAACCCCTCTAATAAAAACTTTTTAATTATTGTATCAATTATTGATACAAAGTTGTTAGTTTTATCTGCATTGTTCACTTGGAGGCTGAAGCATATACTAGCTGTATTGAAAATGAATAAACAATTGTAAGAGACTTACATACTTCTAAGTATATAGATAAAAGGATAAATAAGAATGACTAAAAAAATATTGATGGTACTTACTTCGCACGATGAACTAGGCAACACAGGTAATAAAACAGGCTTTTGGGTTGAAGAGTTTGCTGCTCCTTATTATGCTTTTATCGATGCCGGCGTTGAAGTAACGTTAGCTACACCTCTAGGTGGACAAGCACCTATTGATCCAACAAGTACATTAGCCGACTTTCAAACTGCAGCAACAGAGCGTTATGATGCTGACTCTGAGGCACAAGCTAAAATTGCCACAACAGTAAAACTAGCTTCAGTGAGTGCGGCAGATTTTGATGGTGTTTTTTATCCTGGGGGGCATGGCCCATTATGGGATCTTACTGATAATACTGACTCTATCACTTTAATTGAAAACTTTTTAAATGCAGAGAAAGCTGTTGCAACTGTTTGTCATGCAAGTACTGCCTTATTAAATGTAAAAGATGTGTCAGATAATTTTGTTATAAAAGGCAAAGCTGTAACAGGTTTCACTAATAGTGAAGAAGCAGCAGTTCAGTTAACAGATGTTGTACCATTCTTACTAGAAGATGAACTGATTAAGCGTGGTGCTGAATATCAAAAAGCGCAAGATTTTCATCCCTTTGCTGTACAAGATGGCTTAATTATTACTGGGCAAAACCCAGCTAGTTCAGCATTAGCTGCAGAAAAATTACTCACTCATCTTTCAGCTTAAATAAATTACTTCGTTTAGCTAAGTTATTTAACTAATTAACTTAGCTAAATCGTTACAGACAAATACAGGACTATATATGTTAAATTTTAATTTTCAAAATCCAACAAAAATTAACTTTGGCGAAGGCCAAATCAAGGTTATTTCAAAAGAAATCCCTTTAAATGCAAGAGTATTAGTGGTTTATGGTGGTGGTTCCATTAAAGGTAATGGCGTATATCAACAAGTTGTTAATGCGCTTACTGAGCATACTTGGTTTGAGTTTTCAGGAATTGAACCAAACCCAACGTACGATACCTTGATGAAAGCACAAGATATCATTAAAGCCGAAAAAATTGATTATTTATTGGCGGTAGGTGGCGGCTCTGTAGTTGATGGCGCAAAATTTATTGCTGCCGCGGCTTTGTATGAAGGGGATACTGAAGGAAATGATCCTTGGGATATTCTAGCGAAACAAGCAACTATCACTAAAGCCTTACCGCTTGGGGCAATATTAACATTACCGGCTACAGGCTCAGAAAGTAATGGTAACTCTGTAGTGACTCGAGATGGCAATAAACTACCTTTTGCTAGCCCTTTAGTTCGTCCATTATTTGCAGTACTAGATCCAACAGTCACCTTGTCGTTATCAGATCGCCAAATTAGTAATGGTGTGGTTGATGCTTTTGTTCACACAATTGAGCAGTATTTAACTTACAGTGTTAATGGCAAGGTGCAAGATCGCTTTAGTGAAGGTTTGTTGCAAACGCTAATTGAAGAAGGCCCTAAAGCTTTAGCAGCTGAAACGAAAGATGATTTAGAAGTCAGAGCCAATATTATGTGGTCTGCAACCATGGCATTAAATGGCTTAATAGGTGCGGGTGTACCACAAGATTGGTCAACACATATGATTGGGCACGAATTAACTGGTGCTTTTGGTATTGATCATGCGCGGACATTATCTATTGTGTTACCGGCAGTGATGAAGGTTTGTAAAGAAAAAAAACGTGAAAAATTACTGCAATATGCATCGCGCGTGTGGGGAGTAAATAAAGGTGATGAAAACACACGTATTGACCAAGCAATACAATTAACTGAAGCATTCTTCGAAAAAATGCAAGTGCCTACACGTTTATCTGATGTCGAGCTTGGTAGTAAAGATATTGATTTATTAGTTGAGCGATTAGAACAACACGGCATGACCGCGTTAGGTGAACATAGCGATATTACGTTAGACATAAGCCGTGAAATTTTAACTCAAGCACTATAAAAGATAATAGGAAGTAATATGACTCAAACAACGGATATAAATCGTCAAATGCTCTTGGCATCAAGACCTTTTGGTGCCCCAGTGAGCGAAAATTTTAACCTAGTAACGAGTGAAAAGCCGACACCTAAAGCAAATGAAGTATTGCTTCGTACCGTGTTTCTTTCATTAGACCCATACATGCGTGGCCGTATGAATGATGCGAAATCATATGCCGAGCCAGTTGGTATTAATGAAGTAATGGTTGGGGGCAGTGTTTGTCGAGTAGAAGAATCAAACCATGCTGATTATAAAAAAGGCGATTGGGTTGTCGCTTTTGGTGGCTGGCAAGATTATAGTGTTATCAATGGCAGTGAATTACTTAAACTTGACAATAATATGGTCAACCCATCATATGCATTAGGTGTTTTAGGTATGCCAGGGTTAACAGCCTATATGGGGCTACTTGATATTGGCCAACCTAAAGCAGGTGAAACTGTTGTCGTTGCTGCAGCAACAGGTGCAGTAGGAAGCTTAGTTGGACAAATAGCCAAATTGAAAGGCTGTAAAGTTATTGGTATTGCCGGTGGCGATACTAAATGTAAATATGCGGTTGATACCTTAGGCTTTGATGCTTGTTTAGATCATTATTCAGATGATTTAGCTGAACAACTAGCGACAGCTTGTTCATCAGGTATTGATGTTTACTTTGAGAATGTTGGCGGAAAAGTATTTGATGCTGTTATGCCATTATTAAATAGCTCAGCCCGTATCCCTTTATGTGGCCTTATATCACAATATAATGCGACTGAATTACCAAGTGGTCCTGACAGATTGTCATTATTAATGGGCACATTGTTAATTAAGCGTATTAAAATGCAAGGCTTTATCGTGTTTGATGACTATGGCCATCGTTATAATGAATTTAGCGAACAAATGGCTAAATGGTTAACAGCTGGTGACATCAAATATAAAGAGCAAATGGTTGAGGGACTTGAAAATTCAGTTAATGCATTTATCGGCTTATTAAAAGGCGATAATTTTGGTAAGTTAGTTGTACGCGTTGGCCCAGATAGTCTTTGAATTTAGCATGATGTAGATATTGCGTCGGGGTATTGGCGGTATTATTTTACCTGCTCAGTTGTCATGATGAGTGTTAGCTATTTTGTATCGTATTGTTCATCAGTGTGGGGGGGCAAAAGTTACCTTCATGAAAATAGCTAATCGCTAGTTATTATCGCCAACGTTTTACTCAGTTTATGAGCTAAACGTTGGCGTAATTTTCTAATGACAACAAAGAAAAAGTTAAACTTATAATAAGTTGAGCTCTGCTTACTTCGTTTTCGTTATAAAGCTATCTCTAAGTGAGCTTATCCAACCACCAAGCTTGTGCATTACCGTATTACCTTTGCCGAGCAGTTCATTCATTTCTTCTTCAAAATGCCATTGTTTTTTCTCTTCAGGCTCTGGTAGTGGAGGTAAGATGTGAGCAAAATACGTTTTATCCAGTAACCTATGCAACAAACGCTCACCAAAGAAAGGCTTGCCACTGTTAAGTGCTCTTGCGCCTTTGATCATGTTACGAATATCATATTGCGTAGGGCTAATATCTGGCACTTGCTTAGGAATATTCAATAGCTTATACACGCCAACACGCGCACTTCTAATGGATGTTTCCATAGTAAAGATAACGTCGTTGCGCGTTTCAACAAACTGACCAACAAAGCCTAAATTAGTACAACCTTCTGGCACAGGTTTTGGTCTATCGCCTGACGCACGAGTCATAAATTGCGCAGTAATGTAAGGCATTAATGCAGTACGAATTTTAGTGTTGGCAATCACTTCATCAAGTTGCTCAACAATACCAAGGTGAAAACAAAGCTCCTCAAGAATTTCTCTACCAGTACATTCAGCCATGGTTTTTTTAACTCGATTGCCTTTCTTATCCATAAGTAAACCGTAAACCCATATCACTAATAAGTCGTCAGGTTGCTCTGGATAATGTGGTTGGCGATTACAAGTAACACTCAATAACCAGTTTGAATCCGTCATGGTAATAATACCGCCTGTTGCAGCTCGGCCAGAATAAAGATCGTTAGCGGCTAATGTTTGTAATTTATCAACCAGCGGTGACGGTTTACATGTTAGCGTAGCTGACTCCCAAATAGACTGTTCAACATTGCCACAAAACTTATCAGGTTTACCAAATACCGGCGATTTTACCGCTAAGTTTTTCCATAAATCCCAACCGCTATTTTTACCGGGATCATCGTTTTCACAAGTAAGAACAGGAACGCTGTCCATATCACCATAAGCAGTTTGTTCAGTCATGGAGCCATTAAGAGCAAAGACTAAATCTTGTGGTGCCACTGCAATTTGTTGTTCTTTACCATCAATAACGGTTTTGATAGCTGTCACTGTTTTTTTATCGCCTGTGAAATTGATATCAAGATCATGTGCACAAGTATTAAACTGAAACGTAACGCCTTTATCACGTAAGTACTTTTGCAGTGGTTTAATAAAGGTGTCGTATTGATTGTACTTAGGAAACACTAAAGTAGACATATCACCAAAGCCATCAATAGCGTCAAGGAAACGATGTAAATACAGTTTCATTTCTAACAAGCTATGACAGTTTTTAAAGGCAAACATAGTGCGGAATAAAAACCAAAAATTAGTCTTTAAAAAACCTTCACTGAAATACTCTTCAATGCTGATGTCGTCTAATGTATCTTTACGTTTTAGTATGAGGCGGAGCACTTCCCACTGTTGAGACTTACTTAGTCCAAAGTCCTTATCATCTAAAATCTCACCGCTTGTTTTAATTAACCGTGCTTTAGAGTAATTAGGATCGTTGTCGTTAATGAGGCGATATTCGTCAAGTACAGAATAACCTTCTGGTAGTTCAAGTGCAGGTATTTCTTGGAATATATCCCACAAGGTATCATAGTTCCAAGTCATTTCACGGCCACCGCGAATTATGTAGCCGTTTTCTGGATCTCCAGAACCATCCATAGAGCCGCCAGCAACATCCATTTCTTCTAAAATGGTAATGTTTTTACCTGGCATATGACCGTCACGAATAAGGTAAAATGCAGCGGCAAGTCCACCAACGCCACCACCGATGATCCAAGCTTTACGTTTTTCTACATCCGGAGTAGGTAAAGGTTTATGACGAGAATAAGGAGAAATATAGTCACAAGGTGGCAATGTATTTAATTTTTGGTGATGCCAAAAATCTTTAGTTGCATCAGGTTCATGTTCAAATCCCTCTGGTGCCGTTGTTGGAATATCAAATCGGGAATTCATTTTTATAGACATAACGCGTTCCTTTTATAAACGAGTGTTGTGCAGAAAGTATGATTTTTTGCTTAAACTAATCATGCTCCCACCAAACAGTAAATATATTGTGATAGATCAATCTATTGACGTTTATTTAAAAACTTATAATTTCGCGTAAAGACTGTAGATTTAGATGATAAGAATGGTAATTGCTACTTTTTTATATCAATATAATACTCAACGTATTTTAAAGGTGAATGAAATGAAATTTATTGATTTGATTAAAGTGAAATATTTAGTGGCGGTAGTATTAATGTGTACGGCTGGCTCTTCGTTTTCCGGCAGTGAGGCATTTAAACCAGGCACACAAATAAAAGAATTTGGTAAGATTGCATCGGTTGATACTACAGTTGCAATACCTAAAAACACAAAGTTTAAGATTGTATTTGATGTTGCCACAACGGGAGATGCAGGTACCGTTAATCGTAAATTTGATAGTTTAGCGCGATTTATTAACATGCACGTAGCTAACGGTGTTAACCCTGAAAATATTGATTTGGCGTTGGTTGTGCACGGTAAGGCAACACTTGACGTACAAAATGCAGCAGCTGTTCAGGCAAAGCAACTTGGTGAGAATAAGAACATACCGTTATTACAAAGCTTGCTCGATAACAATGTAAAAATTTACCTATGTGGTCAGTCAGCTGCTTTTTACGATGTTAAAACTGCAGATCTTTACCCTGGAGTTGATATGGCACTTTCTGCTATGACTGCTAATGCTTTGTTACAACAACAAGGCTACACTTTAAACCCTTAGTGTTTGCAATTGTACATTATGATAACTCTGCAACATAATTGTCATTGAAACTTCTTTTTCTATTTATAAAAATGAAATATTTAAGCAGTAAAGTGTGAAGTTACTGTTTAAACATTTTATTAAGTAAATTATGTCAAATACCTCCCGTCGTAAATTTTTAAAACTAACCACAGGTTTATCAGCTGGCAGTGTGCTTGCACTAACCGTATCTACTTCGTTAACTGGCTGCGCTATATTACAGAAAGAATCGTTAAGCAAAGTTGAATTTAACCATGGCGTTGCCAGTGGTGATCCGCTAAGCAATGCCCTTATTATATGGACTCGTGTTCAAAGTAAAGAGGCGAGTGCTGTCGTTGCATGGGAACTTGCTAGTGATGCTGATTTCAAAAATATTATTAGAAATGGACTTGAGAATACAGATAAGAGTCGTGATTTTACCATCAAGATAGATGTGCAAAATTTACAAGCTAACACTGAATATTTTTACCGTTTTGTTGGTTTAGACTCTGTAAGCCCTGTCGGTCGTGGTAAAACATTACCGGTTGATAATATTGAACAAGTTAAAATGGTAGTGGTGTCTTGTTCAAACTATCCTGCTGGTTATTTTAATGCTTATTCTGATGCAGCAAAACAAGAAGACTTAGATGTAGTGTTACATTTAGGTGATTATATTTATGAATATCCAATGGGCGGTTATGCCACGGACAATGCAGAAAAAATAGGTAGACAATTAGCCGCCGACAATAGCGATGAAATCATTAGCTTAAGTGATTATCGTAAACGCTATGCCATATATCGAACAGATAAAGGTTTGCAGGCGCTACATGCCGCGGCACCATTTATTGTAGTTTGGGATGATCATGAAATCAGTAATGACACCTATAAAAGTGGCGCAGAAAATCACAGTGCAAATGAAGGTGACTTTTTTAAACGCCGCGCTGCAGCAATTCAAGCGTATTATGAGTGGTTACCTATTCGTCCTCCTATGGGGGAGCAAAATCCACAAATTTACCGTACTTTCGATTTTGGTAATTTACTTAGCTTACACATGTTAGACACGCGTGTTATTGCAAGAGATAAGCAATTGTCTTACAGCGATTATCGAAATAAAAATAGTAAAGAAATGGATATTGCTAAATTTTCCAAAGATCTTAATAACCCCGAAAGACACTTACTTGGTAAAACCCAATTAAACTGGTTAACATCTGCAGTTGATAAGTCAAAAGCAAAGTGGCAAGTGTTAGGTCAGCAAGTTTTAATGACTAAAATGTGGCTGCCAACGGAAATTTTTTCACAAGCCGATCGCAATAATATTCCTGCGGTAGTGGCTGAACTCGGCGCGATAAAACAAGACGTTTTAAATAACAAAGCGGTGACGGATGAACAGCTTGCTAGGGTTAATAGCCTTATGCCTTATAATTTAGATGCGTGGGATGGTTATCCAGCAGAGCGAGAAGCTTTGTACAATAATGTATCTGCGTTAAACAAAAAGTTGATAGTCGTTGCCGGTGATACCCATAATGCATGGCATGGCACATTAAAAGATGCCAAAGGTAATATCGTTGGTGCTGAATTTGCCACGCCGGGAGTAACATCACCTGGTATGGAAAGTTATTTATCGATCGACACAGAACAAGCGCAAAAAATGGCAGAGGGCTTATCTCTATTGATCAATGACCTAGAGTATTGTGATTTATCACAGCGTGGTTATATGCTTGTTACCTTAACTAAGGAAGAAGTAAAAGCTGACTGGCGTTATGTTGATAATATCATGTCAACGCAATACAACATCGTTAATCCAACACAAAGCATTTATAAAGCTTAAGCGCTAAACATAAGTTACGCTAAACGGATTAAATGGTCCGAACGATAGGTAACGATAATATAAAAGTAGGGCGGTTACGTTATTGCGTAACCGCTTTTTTATTTGCTTAGTTTGTAAGTATATAGAGGAAATCAAGCTGAAGTGAAATGTAGACAATAAAAAAGCCACAATAAAAGTGGCTTAATTAATTATTTTAGGAGTATAAGTTGTTTACTGCTGGTTAGTGGTTATAAGCCCGCAGTACCAAAGTTCATGGTAAACTCAACACCAAACATACGAGGTGCACCCGCTACGAAAGTAGGGTTGCCAAATCCACCACCAGTATTCCCCGCATCAACTAAATATTCTTCATCAAGAAGGTTGTTAGCATATAAGCTTACAGACCAATTTGCATTACTCGCGATACCAACACGGGCACTCATTAAACCAAATGCTTCTTGGCTGATGTCTAAGCCAGATATTGGGGCATTTTCAGGCTCAAAGAATACTTCTGTACGGTAGCTGTATATTAATGAACTCGTTAGGCTTAAGGAGTTTGATATTTCAGTACCGTAGAACACACCTGTACTAAATGTCCATTCAGGCTGTAATCTAAAAGTATTACCCGCTAATTGGCCATTGTTACTGTCATCGTCAATTTCTGCATCAAGGAAAGCCGTGTTTGCAAATACTTCAAATTCATCGCTAAGTAAGGCTCTTACTTCGGCTTCAAAACCAATATTAGTTGCAGAGCCAGCATCAGCAGAATAAGCAACGCCTTCTTCATCTTGTAAAGTCACTTGGAAGTTTGAATACTCTTGGTAAAACATTGCCACAGAGTAATCCACGCGGTTTTGTAATGCTTTACCTTTAATCCCTGTTTCGTAGTTCCAAATAACCTCTGCAGGTACTTCGCTAACCGAGATAGCAGCATCACCTTGTGCAGTAGACATTGAGCTAACTTCTAATACTTCAGAACGTCTGCCTTTTGAAATAGTTGCATATACGTTAGTTGTCGGATTAATTTCATATAATGCATTAAAGCGTGGTAACCAGTCGTCATAATCGGCTTCTGCGTAGAAAACTTCACCGCCAGTATCAACTGTGAATAATGCCGCACCGGTTAATACACTGTTAGGTGCGTCTGACTGATAACCACTGCGTTTTTCTTCTTTTACATAACGTAAACCAGCAGTTAGCTCTAATGCGTTAGTGGCACGGTAACTAACATCAGCAAAGGCTGAATAGGCAGTATTTTCACCATAGTTAGTAAATTCAAGCGAATAAGGAAGTAGCGTTGCGGCTCCTTCTGTTAAATATGGCGTTAATACGTTAACACTACCATCTGTATTAATACAAGGTAAGTCACTTCCTAATAAACCAAGACAATTTAAGAATACCGACTCTTCTGTACTAAATGGCACTGCTTGACTGCCGTCTTCATCAAAGTAGCTAGCACCAAAAATAGTCGTGAAGTCACCCGTTGTATAAACAGCACGTAATTCTTGGCTAAATTGATCGCCTTCAGCGGCTTCTGCAAATTCTAGAAACCAAGCTTGTGTGCCGTCACCGTCGAAAACTTCTAACGAATCAAAGCTACGTTGCGCCGTAATTGACGTAACGGTTAGGTTGTCGTTTACATCCCAGTTAACGGTCAGGTTTAGGTCGTTAACGGTACGTTCTACCCCTAAATCTTCTTTACCAAATACATCTTTAGAAAGCGGTGAACCTGATAATTCTACAAAACTGTATGGGCTAGTGTCACCACCCGTTGGTGCGTATAAACCATTTTTAAATGAGGTACCAGAGTCATCATTTTTTTCATAGGTGTATACAAGATCAATCGTTACGTCGTTGTTTGGGGTAATGCGTAGAGATGGACGATAAGAAACATGATCAAGTGCATGCATGTCTTCTTGAACGAATCCGCCAGCACTTTGTGAATCATCATTACCCGCTATATTTTCAATAAAGCCGTCACGAGTACGGGAAGTAAAGGCAAAGCGACCTTGTACTAGATTGCTACCGCCGGTAACAAAACCACTTAAGTTTTTAGCGGAAAAGTTACCAACCGAGGCTTTAATTTGTGCGGAAAAGTCTTGTTCAGGTTTACGAGTAGCAACACTGATTGCACCAACAGAAGCGGCAGTACCAAACAAGGTTGCTTGTGGCCCCTTTACAACTTCAATGCCTTCAATATCAAATAGTTCAAAGTATGAGCCTCGTGAACGAGAAACATCTACACCATTATAGTATACAGAAACGCGTGATGATGATTGTGAAGAGCCACTGTCTGAGGTTATGCCGCGAATAACAAACCCTGGATTGTTTGGGCTTTGCTCTTGAATAACAAGCCCAGGGGTGATGTCTGATAATGCATCTAATTCACCAATGCCAACACTTTCCAAAAAATCACCATCATAAGCCGTTATTGTTACAGGTACATCTTGAATTGATTGCGCACGTTTTTGTGCAACAACCACAACTTCTTCCAAAGATTTTTCTATTTCTTTTTCAGCTTGCTGTGCTGCATAACTATTTACTGATGTAATACATAACATCGCTAACGATAGTTTTGTTAGTTTAAATAAAGGTTGAGAGATATCTTTACTTGTCATTTTTAATTCCGATTAAAGTGGTTTTTTTAAGTCGAAAGGAGAGTAACCAAGTAATGCGAATTTTTTGCGTCGAAATAATGACAAATTTATGAAAATATATTTCAATTTTATGAATTGGTGTTGAGTTTATTTCTATATTAGTCCTTAATACATAAAGAAAAAAACTAAAAACTTAAGGGAGGGGGCTATCCACAGGGCAATTATTTATTGTGAGTGACTCAAAAGCTAACACCTTTTGTTAACGAAATTTTCTAATTGATGATAATTAGTAAATAGGACCTTTTAATTCGAGTTGAGTTAGATATAAACGCATCTCAAATTCTAACTGATGGTAGTCTGGCAGCATATGTTGGCACAATTGATAAAATGCTTTATCGTGTGGCTTGACCCTGATGTGAGCTAACTCATGAACAACGATCATTTCTAAGAACGCTTCAGGAGCCGTTTTGAAAATATCGCTAATTCGTATTTCATTCTTACTTTTTAATTTACTCCCCTGAACTCTTGAAATAAATGTATGCAAGCCCAAAGCATTATTTACAACATGTATTTTTTTATCGTAAATAACTTTACTTAATGGGGGGGACTTTCGTAAATGAGTATTCTTTAAATTCATGACATATTCACGAAGCATTTTATCGTTGTTAATATGATGTATTTGAGGATGCTTCTGAAGTAAAAAATTACCTAATGTATCTTTTTCGATCATCGTGCTGATTTGATCTTGTACTTCACTTGAATATGCAGATAAATACTGTAATGGCGCTGGTTTAACTGTTGAGGATGGCATTTTTAGCTTAGATAATCGAATAAAGAAAATTGTACCTTACTTATTTTTATTCTGATAGTGATAAAATCTCAAGTTGAAAAGACAAACAAAAGATACTGTTTTAACGTATCTGGCCTTACACAACAAAAAACATAAAGCCAGTGAGAAGCTTGTAGGCATCATCGCTGTCTTAATACACCAAATTCGATTTAATAACGCAATTTTGTGTGGAAAATGAGCATTAATATGCTCACTTTCCACATAGGTAATCTTATAATTTATTGATTTTTAATATTTAATTTTTTAAGCACTGCGTCATACTCAGCACAAAATAACTGAGTATGACGCAGTGCTTAGTTTCTACAAACTTAATGTTTAAAATAAAACCACCTATTTTACTATAAAGCTTTGACAGGTAATGATTTAATTATTATTGTTTTGTTATTCTTTTATTTCATAATCCGTTACTATCGTGAATTATGGATAATATACTGTTATGCATTAATCGTAATCTACCCTAGGAGATCCAATGTCATTTTCATGGACTTGTCCATTTTGCAACCATAAAGCAACTATTACTAGTGATAACCAAAGCTGTAAGATGCACCAATTTAAAGGTGGAAACAAGCATGGCTTTCAAGCCGTCAAAGTTAATATAATTTGTTGCCCAAATGATGAGTGTATGGAATATACCTTAGATATATCCTTACATGATCACGTTGAAACAGGTAGTGGCTACAAGCATGAAGCGAAAAGGAATTGGAGTTTAATCCCTCAATCACAAGCTAAAGTATTTCCTCCGTATGTGCCTGAGGCAATTGTTACTGATTACACTGAGGCTTGTGCTATTCAGCATTTGTCAGCTAAATCATCTGCAACTCTTGCTCGACGTTGTATCCAAGGAATGATTAGAGACTTTTGGTCTGTAAAAAAAGGGCGTTTAATTGACGAGATAAATGCCATAGAAGAAAAAGTTGATCCAATGACTTGGGCTGCAATAGATGCAATAAGAAAAATTGGTAATATTGGTGCTCACATGGAAAAAGACATCAATATCATCATAGATGTGGAACCTCAAGAAGCAAACTTGCTAATAGGTTTGATAGAAACACTTATTAATGATTGGTATGTTGTTAGAGAAGAGAGAAAAATAAGGCTTGAAGCAATTGTTGGTCTAGCTGAGCAAAAGCATGAAGCTAGAAAAAATGCATAACAAGAACTTTAAACGGAATAAAAACAGTTGGTTATCGCTCCGCGATTTTAACCAACCATTTTTATCCGCTTAAGTTGGCGTTAACTGAGAAGGATATTTAGTGCGAAATTTAAATTACTGGTTGATCAATCAGGCACATATTGTTTGGATGGCTTCAATAATCAATATAGGTTTGGGGGTTATCATTCCTGACTTCGACTTTCTATCAAAAAGTATTAGTCATGTCGCGTTGGAAGCTCCGATTTTTGCGTATACTCATCGCGCTGCTGACATCATTATTGGTTTGTCGATGTGTGGATTTTCTTTTGGTATACATAAAATTTCACAGAATCGCTTTTCTGCAGCTACGCTGTCCTCATTTTTACTTGGCATCAGTATGATAAGTGCGGGTATCTGGACGCTGGAAACGCCACTTCACCTGTTGTACAACTTATCTATTTTCATGATTATTGTACCAATGAGCTTTGCGCTGGAGTTTAAAAACACTATTAAATCTCGCCTATTTGAAAGCTTTTCTGTAGCGGTAACAGTATTGCATGTTTTAATGTTTTGGTTTATATACGCAGGGTTTATACCGCAAGAATTTAACGGTTTAGTGCAACGCTTATGGGCCATTCCGACAATGGGATGGTTTGGTATAGCTGCTTACATGCTCATCTTGAATCAATTTTCAGTTAACAAGTCAATACAGCCGACCGCTAACGCGTCGACTGATTGAGACGTTGGTTTTCAAAGGATTTGAATTATGAGTCATAATCAAAAAGTAGTATTTTGGAGTATTTTCATAATGTTTTGCGTTGGAGCTACTGCAAACATTTATTCTCAAGGTGCTTTCGATAATATTACTTTAGGTGGCTCAATTATCATGGTGATCTTTTATCTTATTGTTGCAATATTTATTCGAAAGTTTGTAGAATCAAATCCTAAAGATATCGATAAATGGTTTAAAAAATAAATACATAAAAAGCAATTCAACGGGACACGTAAAGTTGGCTGCGTTCTTTCCTCACACATTATAGCCAACATACTTAGCCCATTAATTGGGCGTTGAGGCTGTAGAATAACTAACTCAGTCAAAACGACGAGTTTCTTTAGCTCCTGTATCAGGCTGTAGAGTGTTAACGCGATATAGGTAATGCATTTAGTACCCCTATTTTATGGGGAAATTTATAATAAACGAGTTATTCTACAAACTCGTTGGTATTTTTCTAGAGTGCGGAGTTAACATCCATACTTTTATGTAATATTCTTACGATAAATATTTGACTGTTTTTATACTCTTTGTAATAGATAACATGACTAGCTTGTGGGTATTTACTGTAACCTTCTCTTATGTAATCACAGTTAATACCCAGCTCGGGATCACCAGCTAATAAATGGAACGTGCTATCTAATACTTTTAGGTAATCATTCCGTTGAGAGAGTCCCCAAGTTATTTGGGTATATTTAGCTATTTTAATTAAGTCTGTTTTGGCTTTTGAAGATAATACAAACTTATTCATTAATGGTCATCTTTATCTAATTCAGTCAATAAGCTTTCATAGCTGTATTCAGCGATACCGCTTTGTTCGCCTTGGATTAACATATTACGTAAATTTAAAAGCTTAGCTTCTTGATCTTCTAAGACCCTTAATCCAGCTCTAACAATTTCACTTGCTGAGCCATAACGACCAGTGCTAAGTTGTTGGTTTATAAACTGATCAAAATGATCGCCTAGTGTAACGCTTGTATTTTTAGCCATGATGTAAATCTCACAAAGTACCTATATATAATACATTATGGTACAAAAAATATAACAAGTCACTCAACAAATAAAACAAATAAAATAGGACACCCATCTTTTATTGTTAATAGATATTATTCACCGATAGCAAAATATCATGGCCAATTATAAACCTGATTTATCCTGTCAAAGTAAGTTCATCCCCATCAATTTCTCACAAATAATAAAATAGGACACCCATCTTTTATTGTTGTCGTAATACACCAAATCCGATTTAATAACGCAATTTTGTGTAGAAAGTGAGCATTAATATGCTCACTTTCTACATAGGTAAACTTCTAATTTATTGATTTTTAGTATTTGATTTTTTAAGCACTGGGTCATATTCAGCACAAAATAGCTGAGTATGACGCAGTGCTTAGTTTCTTCAAACGTAATGTTTAAAATAAAACCACCTGTTTTACTATAAAGCTTTGACAGGTAATGATTTAATTATTATTGTTTTGTTATTCTTTTATTTCATAATCCGTTACTATCGTGAATTATGGATAATATACTGTTACATTTACAGGAGTTATCAATTTGGCAGTAAGTCATCGTGAGTTTGATCGTTGGGTCGGAAGAGGTCATGTCACTTGGCCATTAATAGTATTTAAAAAACATAATGCAGAATTAAGTACCATGCTAACAGCTCACGCTACAGCACTTAAGTTTACCTATCAAAACTTAAGTAAAAATGCGGAATGGGAGGATTCTGTAAATGATCATTTTAAAAATAAAGAAGACTTACGGTTGTCAGGTTTTACTGATATTAAATCGTGGTCGAATTCGTATTCAAAGGCAGATAATTTTTTCAATTTAAATTGTATTATGGCAATTAGTTCCAATTTTGAAACTTATCTCTCAACAGTAGTTAAATTAGCTTTGGAGTCCGATGTAGGTGTTTTATTTGGAGCAGGAAGACGTATCGATGGTATTGAAATATTAAAACACGGAAAGAAAAAATCATTCGATTTTGAAGCTAAGGTAACAAGTTGTACTAAAGGTGATTGGACAAGGCGTATTAATGGCTTTGTAAAGATTTTCGGTGAGGCTCCGGATTCATTGCGTGAAAATATAAAAGCTTTAGAAAGAATTAGAAAAATAAGAAATGACCTTGGGCATGCTTTTGGCAGGGATATTAAGAAAAGTCGAAACCACCAAGTTGTTAATATAACTAAGCCAAAAACTTTAGACAGTGAAAAAGTTATAAAATATCAACAGTTAGTTCATCGTATATGTAAGGATATAGATAAACAATTATTCCATAATCATATTGGGGAGTACCAGTCGATATACTTCTATCATAAGTTAAGAACTTCTCTCAAAACCGGAGATTATAATCAGAAACGACAGTTAGGTAATCATGTTTCTATACTGAAAAAGAGTTTAGGTCAATACGGTGCAGACTTAGCTGGAAAAACATTCTGTAAGGGTTTGATAGAGTATTACGAGGGTTTGTAAATGTAACAAGTTGCTTAAACGGACACAAACAGCTGGCTGTGCTCGTACCTCGCTATTATAGCCAGCCATTTTTAGCCGCTTAGCAAAGCGTTATGTGACTTAATCGGAGTTCAGAGACTTGCTTGATATTCCTAAACGTTTAGAAGTAATTCAATCTCTATTACGAGAAAATACAAGAGAAAGTTTAACTTACGCTGCTCTTGAAGGAAGGTTAACAATTGAGTATTTATGTTATGAACGCTTTAAGCTTTCGTATTCATACCTTTCTATTGAAGATCTTAAAAACTGGCAGCCAAAACATGTTGCACAACAGGTGTCCGAAGAGATTAATGAAAGTATTAACAAAGGCTTTACGTTATCTATATCAACTGAACCGCTAAGTGGAAAATCACCTATTAATAAAGAAGAATACGAATCAATTAATTACACTCCAATTGGTAGCCAATCTGCAATAAATTTGAATAAGTTACACAGTTTTTGGCACGGGCTTTCAAATGTAGCCCTTCATATACCTGTCCCGACTATTAACTCAGGTGATATCAGTATTTACGGAGACACGGATAAAATAAGAAAGAAAATAACAGATTTTCTTTCTTATTTGTCAGAATTAAAAGATGGAAATTTACTAATGGGTGGTTCATTAGGAAAAGAGTTTTCTTTCAACTGTTGCTCTTGCGAAACTTTAATTAAAAAACCAGTTAAGCTGCTAACTTCTCAAGTCGTTGCAAACTGTATTAACCCAAAGTGTAATGAAAGTTATCTTATTGAACCTGAAAAAAACAATGATCACGAAATCACACGACGCATTATTAAGTTTTCATGCCTAGATTGTAAAAAGGATCTAGACATACCTTTAAACGTATTTAAAGATCTTAAATTTGAGCAACAATTAAATATATGTTGTGGGGAATGTCAATCATCTCAAACAGTGATTATGAGACCTTTAGTTAAAGGTGGTTCAGGTTAACAGTCACATAACAAGAGTTTTCAAAAAATTAATGAGGACAGTCGCTCAAACTTTTTAGGGGTGCTCAAGAATAGCAGTATCACTAATGGTTACAGGCTTTGTGAGTACAATAACGGCGGGGCCACTCGACTACCAATGGGTCAACAGTGCCCAACGGTATTGAAATAAGTATAAGTTATCCTTATGGCTCAAGATATTTCTGAGTCCTATTGCGATAGCTATATTGAGAATGGTAGAGATTAAACACATACAAGTCATTAAAGCAGAGTAAATTAACAGTTGGCTGTTTTCACTCCGTTCACAATTTTAGCCAACTATCATTTGCCACTTAAAATGGCGGTGAGGCTGTAGAATAACTAATTCAGTCAAAACGACGAATTTTTTAGCCCCTGTATCACGCTGTAGAGTGTTAATGCGGTATAGGTAATGCATTTACTACCTCTATTTTACGGGGTAATTAATAAAAAACGAGTAATTCTACAATCTCGTTATCTGTTTGAGGAGGTTCGATGCCTGAATTAAATTTATGGACAATTTTTATTACTTCATTGTTTGCAGGTGGAGGTGCTTATTTTGGAGCATACCTTAAGAAGCGGGCAGAAATTAAAGCCATAACTGAGCAACATCAAGCCCTATTGACACATTTGTCAGAGCAAACTCAACTTACAGAAAAAATAAAGTCAGAATTTGAATTAATAAAACAAGAAGTTCAACAAAAAAATTGGGTAGAGCAACAAAGGTGGGAATTCAGAAAAGAACTTTTCTTGCCTATGATTGAAATGTTATTAGATATTCAAGACCATTGTTTATCAGCTGAAAAATTTCTAAATAAAATTCCTTCACTATACAATACACATGAAGATAATTTCGATGCAATTGATAAAGAACAGAGTTACTTATTTGATCAAGCAAATGAAATATATAATGGACCAGTTAAAAAATTAACAACTCAGTTGAAATCATTAGTGAATAAAAAGGGTGTTTTATTTCTTAGTACTCAAGTTATAGAAGTATTAGACGATTTCTTTAAGGCAGAAGAAATTCGACAGGATAACCTAAAGGAATCTTTTAAAAAAGATATCGAAACAGGTGTAGTTACTCAATTTAATTATAGTTATCCTGATTCATTTGAAAGGTATCTTTATCATAAATCCTATGCTGCTAAATTAGCATATCAAGCTTTAATTAAGGCTGCGAAAGACGACTTAAAAATAAACAGCTAAGTCGTTTAAAAAACAATGATAAAATAGGACACCCATCCTTTATTGTTATTGTAATAGGTCAATGATCCAAACGTAAAACATCGGCGAATTAACGGTTTACTATGCGCCGATGTTTATACTTTATTCAAAAATGCTGCATCACTTGTGAGGTGTTAAGCTTTAGTCTTGTTTACGGTAAAGGCCTATTAAACATATTGCTAGAAGTAACGTTGCGATCATGCCCGAAGCGCCAGCAACAGCTGATGGAAGAAATCCATCACGGCCAAAGGTAATTAAAATACCATTGGCAAACATAGCAACCACACCTGCCAAAGCCGTAAGCGTACCTATCGCCTTGCCACCTTTAGCCATACAAGACAGGCCAAAAACAAGTGCTGCTAATCCCAATAATAATTTAGCTGCGTAGTAAATCATGAATGACAAAGAAACCACGCCACCAATTAAAGGTTGTGCGCCTTCTACAGTACCCGCTACTTTTCCAAACGTTGAAAACAAAGTTAGGCCAATACTCACCTGAACTATGTTAAGTACCGCGCTAAACGCGATAGCTGACCATCCTAGCTGAGAGTTTTTTACTTGAACCATGGCAGAACCTGCAAAGGCGGCAAGTAAAGTAAATACTAGAGCTTCTAGTCCCCATGAAAACTGCCTTGAAAAACTAATTTCTGCACTGTAAAGGGCGGAATAAATAGTTTGTGATATCGCCAATACCAACAATAAAGATGCTGTAATTAGGATGGTGCGTTTATTCGTGAATTCCATTATTTACCTCTTATAATTTATATTTTACGCTTTTAATAGATGCAACAGATTTGAATACATCAAACAGATGAGACTTTTTATAAAAATAGCGCTCATACTTGGGGTATGAGACAGGTAAAACTATTTAATTCTTTCATTCAAACCTATAAAAATAATAATTAATAACAAACGAGTAATACTACAGTCTTGTTATGTTGCCAAAGGTGATGCAGTTTAAAAAAATTTATAAGAAATTTATAAGAGACAGTCACTCATAGTAGCTAGGACATAGATACAATATCTACTCTAAAGCAAGGATTGAAGCTAATTCCTTATGTCTGCAATGTGTGAAGTGCTATAAGTAGTCATTAACGGTTTGCAATATAGTTCAATGAAGGATGACATTAATTACACCTTAGCTGTGGTAGCGTTGAATGTAAGTTGACAACATTTAGCCCATAATCGGCTGTTAGGAATAGTTGTGATCCTTGTTCTTTTAAATGTGCTATTCGTATACCACGAGCATTGCTTTAAATTCAGCGCGAAAACTATTAACGCTTTATCGCTTGTAATACTGTGTGCTTGAGGCGATTTGGATAATAAATATTAGCTAAATTTTTTATTATCCAACATCTCTTTGACTTGATTTTATATTGTTGACAAAAAAGGTGATGTATATTTAAACGGTAAATTCTATAAGATGTCTGTTAAAGCAAAGCCAATACCTAAGCGTTGTTGTCTATGATTATAATCAATTAAGCTTTCTCCATAACCATTGAAGTATTGAGCATAACCTTTTAATTTTCCCCATAAAGGAAAAGTGATACCAAGTTCTATGGCTCCATGGTGATGAGCGAAACTTTCTCGTAATTTCATCGATGCTTCATATTTATTGTTCCATTTATACACAGTGCTTAATTCAAAATATCCCATATATTCATTAATATCAGGATTATCATCACCAATTATATCAACCGTAGTTGCTTGACTACCTTCGGGAATTCGATACCAGGTGCGAAATGATACCGCGAGATTGTTTTTTTCAAAAAGGAAGTTAGCATAAACTCTATTCCAACTTCTTGACAGTAGCATAGAACGACCATTTGACTGATGTTCAAAACCGATCATCATGGCTGTGTTGGTTTTAAATGGGTGCCAGCTGGTAGGTGTAAAATAAAATATTTCTGGTTGGTAGTTAGTTTCTCTAAAAGGTCGTGAAATTTTATGGCTATATAATTGCCACCAAGACTCTAAAGTAAAGCCAAAAAAAAGTTGGTCACCATTATTTAAAAAACTACCGGTGGTTAACGGTACTTTAATACTTAGTTGAAACTTGGTTTCAATATCCCGCAGTTGTTCTTCCCAATTTGAATATCCAGCATAGGCGGCTTTATTAATACCATCTGTTATCGTTACAGGTAAAATATAATTCATTTTATGTGGCGTGATGACATAGGGGTCAAACGCTGATTTTTTTTCTTTAATCATACGTTCAGAAATAGCACCAAGTTCTTCACTACCAAGTTGCTCTTTTACTATTTTTTTTTCACAAAAATCTTCTATCTGTTGTAATGTTTTATTTTTATCTGTTTTTTTAATTGTTTTAATTAAACACCTATCTAATAGGGTTTCAAATGACTGTGCATAAGAATATGACATAGCGAAAAAACAACTTAAGCTAATCAGTGGAATAAATAGTTTTAACATATTAAATATCTTAAGGAATATTCTATTATTAGAAGGTCAGTATAGCGTTGAATATGTAAAATGTCACAAATATGTCTATTCACTGTAAATGATGCTATTTTAGCAATTCATCATGTTTAAAAATATATCTGAAGTCGACATGATTATCGTAGTATTTCTTTCATTTATTAGTAATAATATTACCCCATAAAATATTCTTCTTATTTTTCGTCAATAAAGTGGTTAGCCATGTCTATAAATATTAATGATCCTGCTTCGGCACAGCTTAGTGCTTATGAATTACGTCAATTAATTCGTCATGATAAATTCAATGAAAACACCTCAGGTTTTGCTCAAGGTTGTGTACAAGGAAATATTGTTATTTTGCCAAAAGATTGGGCGAATGACTTTTTACAGTTTTGTCAATTTAATCCTAAGCCTTGTCCATTAATTGGTATGTCAGAAAATGCAGGCGATTTTCTTTTACCTGAACTGGGCAAAGATATTGATATTCGCTCTGATGTCCCTGGTTATCGTTTATTTGTTGATGGCACATTTCAACAAGAATTCACAGACATTAAAGAGCTTTGGCGTGATGATTTAGTCACTTTTGTTTTAGGATGCTCTTTTTCTTTTGAAGATGCACTTATTGCTGATGGGCTTGAAATTCGTAATATCAGTGAAAATAAAAATGTCCCTATGTATCGTACTAATATACCTTGCAAAACTGCAGGAAGATTTAGCGGTGAAACAGTAGTAAGTATGCGACCAATGTTAGCTAAGGATGCAATTAGAGCGATTCAAATATGTAGCCGTTTTCCATCGGTTCATGGTGCACCTATACATTTTGGTCAACCTGAGCTTATTGGTATTAATGATATTAATAAACCTGATTATGGCGATAGTGTCACTATTAAAGAAAACGAAGTGCCGGTATTTTGGGCTTGTGGTGTAACACCACAGCTGGTATTAGAGCAAACAAAGCCTCCGTTTTGCATAACTCATAGTCCGGGTAAAATGTTAGTAACCGATATTGCCAATTCAACATTAGCAGTGTTATAAATTTTGCTAAAAATACTAGCGAGATGAGGAAAAATAATGAAATTGAATTGTGATTTAGGCGAAAGTTTTGGCAGCTGGACAATGGGGCTTGATGAGAAAGTTATGCCGCATATCGATCAAGCTAATATTGCTTGTGGTTTTCACGCGGGTGACCCTTTAGTGATGCAAAAGACATTAGTATTAGCAAAAGAAAATAACGTTAGTGTCGGTGCACATCCTGGATACCCTGACTTGGTCGGTTTTGGACGACGTTCAATTAATTGCTCAACTGAGGAATTGATAGCGTTGGTCATGTATCAAGTGGCAGCTATTGATGGTGTAGCTAAGTCAATAGGCATTGAATTGGAATATGTAAAGCCACACGGTGCTTTATATAATGACATGATGGTAAAAAAAGAAGTCAGAGATGCTATTTTATGTGCATTAAGTCGTTATCATCGTCCTCTAAAATTAATGTTACAAGCGACACCTAAAATTGAAGAACACAGAGCAGAGGCTAAACAATATAATATTGATATATTGAGCGAAGCTTTTGCGGATCGTTGTTATGACGATGACGGTAAACTGTTAGCTCGTACTAAGCCTGGCGCTGTTCATAATAAAGAAAAAATGCTTGCTCAAGTGAAACAACTGAAAGAGCAAGGTTGCGTTACCTCGGTAAGTGGTAACATTTTAACTCTAAATGCCGACAGCTTGTGTGTTCATGGCGACAATATTGAAGGCGTACAAGCGATTGAATCTATTCGGGAGCTCATTGGTTAATGTTAAAAGAACAAGGGCTTAGTATGCCAACGATTAGTATTGCAGGTGAAAATGCGTTAATTATTTATTTTTCTGATGAAGTTAGCGATGACACGTCGGCAAAAATAAAACAAGTTGAACAATTGATTCGTCAAGCAATGAAGGTTGACTTGTCTGATGATATTGTAGATTTAATTCCATCTTATGCATCGATGTTGGTGGTATTTAATATACTTCATACCGACCATCACCAGGTGCGAAATAAACTGAGAGCTTTATTACGACGTTTAGATGATAATTCAGCAACTGATAGTGATGTAGAGCAATCTTCTATTATTGAATTACCAGTATATTACTCTGAAGAATCTGGTCCGGATTTAACCGTTATTGCCCAGCGAAACAAATTAAGTGTTGAGCAAGTAATCGAAATTCATCAAGCTAAAGATTATCACGTTTATGCTATCGGCTTTGCGCCTGGGTTTGCTTATTTAGGTGAAGTTGATGAAAGAATTGCTTCACCACGTTTAAGTACCCCAAGAAATAAAGTGCCCAAAGGAGCTGTTGCTATTGCTGACAAACAAACTGCTGTTTATCCAAATACCTCCCCAGGAGGTTGGAATATAGTCGGTTTATGCCCAGTCGATATGTTTGATGTCACGGCAACTCCAATCATGCCAATTAAAGTTGGTGATAAAGTAAGGTTTAAGTCAATTGATAAGAATGAGTTTTTATCATTAGGTGGTGAATTACCGGAAGGATTTGGCAAACTATCATGAGTTTTTCTACAGGTTTTTTAGTGAAAGAGCCAGGCATGCTAAGCCTTATTCAAGATGCTGGGCGTTTTGGCTCTTTTAATATTGGATTAACCAATGGTGGTCCAATAGATTTACAGGCATTTCAATGGGCTAATCGCTTATGTGCTAATGAATTAAATGCTACGGCTATTGAAATTAGTATTGGCGGTTTAGCACTTATTGCACAAGTTGATACAACTATTGCCGTCACTGGTGCAAATATGTCGCTGTCAATTAATCATACTAACAAAGATTTATGGCGCAGTTACGCGATTAAAGCGGGCGACCTTATTGAGTTAGGGTTTGCTAGCGAAGGTATACGAAGTTATTTGGCTGTTGCCGGTGGTTTTACTATCAAAGAAAGTTTTGGTAGTACGGCAACCGTGTGTCGAGAAGGTGTTGGTGGTTTAGTTGGTGACAAGCTTAAAAAAGACAATATCTTACCTTGTGCCAGTCAACGAAGAAAAACAAATTTAGTGTTACCTGAGCAATTCAGACCAAGGTATTGCAATGATGTGGTGTTACGCACAGTACCAAGCTATCAACAAAAAAACTTTTCATCGTTTCAACAACGGTTATTTTACTCAAGTGACTATACCGTGAGTAAAAGTTTTGATCGAATGGGTTATCGGTTAACCGGTAAAAAAATTACGGGGGATATTGAAGGCATTTTATCTGAAGGTATTTGTCAGGGGGCTATTCAAATCCCAGCAGATGGTCAGCCAATTGTGTTGTTGAATGACCGACAAACGATTGGTGGCTATCCTAAAATTGGCGCTGTTATATCCATTGACATTGCAAAATTAGGGCAACTCAAACAAGGTGATAAAGTTCGCTTTGAGCCTATTAGTATGGAACAGGCACATAACTGTTTTCATTTAGATTTAAGTTATTTTAATCGTAAAAAACTCAATGTTTGTGATTAAAATTAGAGCAAGCTTGGTATAAGAAACATGAATATAGAAAATGAAGCATCACTTAGTGAACAAATTGAATGTATGCTTGTTGAGCGTAATTTACGTGGTATGAAGGATTTACAACAACAAGTTACTTCCGGTTATTGTTTACGTGCGGCTAAATCTTTGAGCAATATCACAGGGACAGTACTTATAGGTACTGGATTTCCTGTTTTAGATACGTTTGAAACAGATGGTCCTGTAGGGGCTTTAATTTTATATAAAGCGTTGGCTCTTTTAGGTGCTACTCCTATCTTAGTGTGTGGTAACCCATTAGCTAATGCACTCAAAGATGATTATAACGTATGTGTTATTAGTGTTGGTGATAAAAAATCCGGTTTAGCTGAAGCGAAAGCGGCACTTTTACAGTATAAACCTCAAGCTATCATCGCTATTGAATGTCCTGGCGCTGCGGAAAATGGAAATTACCATAATATGCGTGGTGAAGATATAAGCGCTAAATCAGCGTCTTTTGATTTTTTTATGACAGAAGCAAATTGTCCTACGATTGCTATTGGTGATGGTGGTAATGAAATAGGCATGGGGAACGTGAAAGATCTATTAGCAAAACTTGATATTGTTCCTGCTGCGACAACGTGTGATGAATTGATATTAAGTGATGTATCAAATTGGGGCGTTTATGGTATTTTAGTCTTTTTAAGCCTTTGGTCTAAAAAAGATTTATTGAATGAAACCTGCCCAGAGCAAATTCTGAAATATATTTCAAAGTTAGGCAGTGTTGATGGTGTTACACGCAGAAATGAAATAACCGAAGACAGTCTTCCTGCTTCAGAGGGGATTGCTTTAATCGCAAGAATTAGATCCTTAATTGGTTATCCAACTGCCAGTTAAGAAAAATTAAATAGTAAATTTAAATTATCAGGAAAAGTAAAATGAGCACAGTATTTTTAAATGGCGATTATATGCCAATTGAAGAAGCCAAAATTTCCCCTTTAGATCGTGGATTTTTATTTGGTGATGGAATATATGAAGTAATCCCATCATACTTTGGCAAAATGGTTGGTTTTCAAGCCCATATAGATAGAATGAATGATGGCTTAAAGGCTATTGGCATTGAGTTAAATTGGGATGATAGTCAGTGGTTAGCCTTATGTGACAAGTTATCAAGTAGTAATGGTGGTGGCCCTCTAGGGCTATATTTGCATGTAAGCCGTGGTACTGATACTAAACGTTTTCACGCTTTCCCTACGAACGTATCTCCAACTGTATTTGCAATGGCTTTTGAAATCCCTGTACCTAAGATACCGTCTTTAGATACTGTAGGTAACGGGTATGCTTTAACAAGCACTGAAGATCTTCGTTGGAAACGTTGTCATATAAAATCAACTTCATTACTAGGCAATGTTTTACATTTTCAAGATGGTTTTGATGCTGGTAGCCAAGAAACTTTATTGTTTAATAGCAAAAATGAATTAACAGAAGCAAGTGCATCAAATATTTTTATCGTAAAAGATGGAATTATTGCTACGCCGATTCAAGATAACCAAATTTTACCAGGTGTTACTCGTCGTTTAATCATTGATATATTGACTAAAGATGGAACATTAACTGTTCAAGAGCGCACTATAACCCTAGATGAAGTTCGTGCTGCCGATGAAGTTTGGATAACTAGCTCTTCAAAAGAAATTGCGCCAGTAACTAAGCTTGATGGTGTTGCGATAGGAGATGGTAAAGTTGGTGATATTTGGTTGAAAGCCTCAACTTTATACGCAGATAATAAATTTTCGTATTAATACTTTTTCAACTTTTTAGCGACTCTTATTTTAAAGCATAAACCTTTACACAATTAAACTTAGATAAATCTATGAAAAATTGGTGTTTTTAAAAATAGTTATCTACATTAATAGTTAGGGAGATATCCTAATGCAAATGTATGATTATTTTTGTTTAATGTATAAGGGGTTATGATGGAGTCGTTAAAAATAGAAGAATATATGAACCACTATCCTGTTACCTTTACTGCTGATATGGGCGTTGAAGAGGCATCATTACGGTTTTTAAAAACAAAGCAAATAGGTGGACCTGTTATTGATGATAATGGTAAATTAATTGGCTTTTTATCTGAAAGTGATGTTCTTGCTAAAATGCTTGAAACTATGTATCACAACGCGCATATCATTAATGTTTCAGATTTAATGCGTAAAGACGTTTTATCAATGAAACCCTATGACAGTGTTATTGAATTAGGGCGTTTAATGATTCAGAACAAGCCAAAAGTTTATCCTGTTGTTGATGAAAGTAATCACTTATTAGGAACGATTTGTCGTAATGATGTTTTACGCTCTATAGACAAAATTTTACGTGAAAATTTAAAAAATGGTAAAGTACAGGCCGCTCAATAATTGTTGCGATTTATTGTTATTGTTTCTAATCACTTCTTGATATAACTGAAGTTTACTACTACGCCTGAAACTCCAGCTTGAAGTAGTTTAGGTATAACTGATAAAATAGACTTTTCTACATTTTGTTTTGTTACATTAGTTGAGTCTATTTTGCCGTCAAATATTTCCCTAAGTAAATCTCCGAATATACAATCGTCTTTTGATGCGTTAACTCAAGTGAAAAAGTCAGATTTTTATCGCTTGAAGCAACAACTTATTAACCATAAAAGAATATTTGCTCAACTTGAATCACATCCTGATAAAGTAAAAGTAGATCAGCAACTTAAACAGTTTACTAAAACTGTGCAAGCAATTGATAAGTCAATTAAAGAAAAACAACATAAAATTAATAACCTTCCTAAAATAACTTATCCGGAAGGCTTACCCATTAGCGATAATGCTGCACAAATATCTCAAGCTATCCGTGATAACCAAGTTGTTATTATTGCAGGGGAAACAGGCTCAGGGAAAACCACACAAATACCTAAAATTTGTCTTGAATTAGGGCGAGGAATTGATGGTTTGATTGGTCATACCCAGCCCAGACGTATAGCCGCCAGAACAGTTGCGAATCGTATTGCTGACGAACTAAATACTAAACTTGGTGAGCAAGTAGGTTATAAAGTTCGCTTTAACGATCAAGTGAGCCAACACAGTTATATAAAATTAATGACCGATGGTATTTTGTTAGCTGAAATGCAAAGAGATCGCTTACTGCGTCAGTATGACACTATTATTATTGACGAAGCACATGAGCGGAGCTTAAATATTGATTTTATATTAGGGTATTTGCGTCAAGTTTTAATTAAGCGACCTGACTTAAAAGTGATAGTGACTTCAGCGACTATTGATCCACAACGTTTTGCTAATCATTTTGCCGATAAACAGGGTAAACCAGCCCCTATTATTGAGGTTTCTGGTCGTACTTATCCGGTAGAAATGCGTTATAGACCATTAAATGAGAGTCGCTCGGATGATAATGAACAAGATGAAAATTCAAATGATGGTAATGATGTTATTAATGGAATTTTAAATGCCGTAGATGAATTTTCACAACTTTCTTCTGATAGTTTGGGCGACATATTAATTTTCTTAAATGGTGAGCGAGAAATTAGAGATACAGCAGCAGCCTTAAATAAAGCTAATTTACGGCACACTCAAATATTACCCCTTTATTCTCGTTTAACGGTTAGTGAACAAAATCTTATTTTTAAACCACATTCTGGGCGAAATATTGTACTAGCAACTAACGTTGCTGAAACGAGTTTAACTGTGCCAGGTATAAAATATGTGATTGATCCGGGAACTGCACGTATTTCTCGCTATAGTTACCGCACTAAAGTGCAACGTTTACCTATTGAACCTATTTCACAAGCGAGTGCTAATCAGCGTTCAGGTCGTTGTGGTCGTGTATCATCAGGCATTTGTATACGCTTGTATAGTGAAGAAGATTACTTAAGTCGACCTGAATTTACCGATCCTGAAATATTACGTACTAATTTAGCTACCGTTATTTTACAAATGTTAGCGTTAGATTTAGGAGAAATTGGCGACTTTCCTTTTGTAGAAGCACCAGATAATCGAAATATTAATGATGGTGTTAAATTATTAGAAGAATTAGCGGCTATAGACAATAGCGCTCATGATGAGAAGAAATTAAAGGGACAAAAAAACAAAGGAACTAAGTTAACTAAGTCAGGACGTTTATTATCTAAATTCTCTATTGATCCACGACTTGCAAAAATGGTGTTAACTGCAATTGAACTGGGTTGTATTGAACAAGTGCTTATTATTGTTAGTGCGTTAAGTATTCAAGACCCACGAGAACGACCACACGAAAAACAGCAAGCAGCTGATGAAAAACATAATCGCTTTAAAGATCATAATTCAGACTTTGTTAGTTTACTTAATTTATGGCAGTACGTGAATGAGCAAAAAAATGATTTATCACAAAATCACTTCAGGAAGTTATGTCAACGCGAGTATTTATCTTATGTAAGGTTACGAGAGTGGCAAGATATTTTCACTCAGCTGAAGTTAACCTTAAAAGAGCAAAAAATATCATTAACGTCCGTTGATTATCAGTTTTCAATTAATGAAACTAGCTCAGATAAAAAACAAGACAAAACATTACCTAGTAGTCTAGTGACAGTACATCAAGCACTATTGTCGGGCTTATTAAGTCATTTAGGTCAACAAGATGAGAACAGAGAGTTTAAAGGCGCAAGAGGAAGTAAATTCTTCGTTTTTCCTGGGTCATCGTTATCCAAGAAACCGCCTAAATGGTTAATGTCAGCTGAACTCGTTGAAACTAGTCGTTTATTTGCGCGCATGAATGCACGCATTGATCCAACTTGGATAGAGCCTTTAGCTGAACACTTATTAAAACGAAGTTACAGCGAACCCCATTGGGAGAAAAAACAAGGCGCTGTAATGGCCTTTGAGCAAGTGAGTCTTTATGGTTTACCAATTGTTACTAAAAGAAAGATTAACTTTAATACAATTGAGCCGATCACTTGCAGAGAAATATTTATCCGTGAAGCGCTTGTCAATGGTGACTGCTTTATAAAAGAAAAATTCTTAGATGAGAACCAAGCATTAATTGCCAGTATTGAGGCTCTTGAGCAAAAAGCTCGCCGTAAAGACTTTTTAATTGACGAACAGCAACTTGTTGATTTTTATTCAAGTAAAATTCCTGAGACTGTTATCTGTCAACGTAGTTTTTTATCTTGGTGGAAGAAAGCTAAAAAAGAAAATGCCAAGTTACTTAATTTCACTAAAGATTTTTTACTTAACAAATCATCAAATGAGCTGTCTGCAAAAGAATATCCAGACACTTGGCAACAAAATAATCTTACTTTACCGTTAGCTTATCACTTTAGTCCTGGAGATATTGATGATGGCATTAGTGTAATTATTCCTATTGCCTTACTTAATCAGTGCCAATATGAAGGGTTTGATTGGCTTATTCCGGCTCTGCGTTATGATTTAGTTGTAGCATTAATTAAGGCGTTGCCAAAAGCATTACGGCGCAACTTTGTTCCTGCGCCTAATTATGCACAAGCGTGCTTAGAAAAAATGGCGAATATCAATAATACTCAAGAAAGTTTAGTTGATGCATTAGCAAAACAACTGTTGCGTATGACTGGGGTTAGATTACCTGAAGATGTTTGGCAAGATGTTGAGTTGCCTGCGCACTTAACGATGAATTTTCAAGTAGTGAATGAGAAAGGTCAATTATTAAAACAGGGACGAGACCTTAATGAGTTGAAAGCACAATTACAAGGTAAGGTAAAAGCCTCGATTAAACAAGTGGCAGAGAAGGGCATAGAGAAGTCTAAATTAACTGTTTGGGATTTTGGTAAGTTACCTCAAGGTTATGAGAAGAAAGTCGCTAATATGACTATTAAGGCATTTCCTGCATTAGTAGATCATAAAAGTAGTGTTGCCATTGAACTGTTTGAGCAAGAAGAGCATGCAGAGCAAGCGATGTTAAATGGTATTAGTCGACTCATTTTATTGAATATTCCATCACCATTAAAATATTTACAAGAAAAAATGCCTAATAAGGCTAAATTAGGTTTGTACTTCAATCCTTTTGGCTCTATTACTGATTTATTACAAGATTGTATTCAGGGGGCATGTGTCTTTTTAGTTAAAGAGTATATGTTAGCTAAGAAAATGACTATTTTACCTCGGGATGAAAAAAGTTTTGAATTACTGCGTGAATATGTGCGTGCTGAAATATCAGATTGTGTCTTAACAGCGGCAATTAAAGTAGAACAAACATTAAGCTTAAGGCACGATATCGCGAGAAAGTTAAAAGGTAATGTAGCACTTAATGTAATTCAATCTCATAGTGATATTAAACAACAAAGTGAAGCCTTAGTTTTTAAAGGGTTTGTTAGTGCTTCAGGGTTTGACAAATTAGATGATATTACACGTTATTTAAAAGGTATTTTACGCCGATTAGAAAAGTTACCTATTGATCCTAACCAAGATAGGCTGAAGTTAATTGAAGTGAAGAAGGCAGTAGATTTATACACTAGTGTATTATCACAACAGCGTAAAGATAAACCTATAGCACAAGAAATTTTATTAACTAAGTGGATGATAGAAGAGTTTAGAATTTCACTTTTTTCTCAAAATTTAGGCACGGCACAGCCTATTTCTTTAAAGAGAATAATTAACCATTTAAAGGATTTTTCTTAGATTCTCTATAACTGTTATTTGACAGCAAGACTTAACCTCAGTATAAATACTTATCCTTTAAGTAAATTAGCCATAACCGTGCAAAACGAATGTGACTAAATGACTTAGATATTATCGTTTTTAAGTTTGATTATATTGAGGTACAAATGATAAATTTTGATGATAAACGTAATTTCTATCGCATGATGTTGAATACAGAGGTAGTTGTTACCATTATTGATGATGAATCCAATAGTCAGATAAAAGCGACTTGTCGAGATTTAAGTGCTACAGGTGTAGCTATTGAAGTTGAACATCCAATTGCGATGTCGACGCATGTAAAAATTAAGCTTAACTCCGCTTCTGACCAAATACAGTCACTCGATATACGGGGCAAAGTGGTTCGTATTGATGAAGAGTGTGACAATTTATATTTAATTGGAGTAGCAATAGAAGAATTAGATTAAAAATTGATTAACGGCATAAATTTTCTACAATATAAATAAATTATATTGTAGAAAATGATATAGGTAATTTTTTATTAATCTAATTCTTCATCAGTGGGCTTTATACTTGCTGCATGATGCCCTTTAGGACCGTCATTTAGCTCATAATTGACATCTTGACCAGCTTTAAGTGTGCGGTAACCCTCCATTTCAATAGTTGAATAGTGAGCGAAAATATCATCTCCACCACTATCAGGACGAATAAAACCGAAGCCTTTTGCGTTATTAAACCATTTAACTGTACCGTGAGCCATACTTCTACTTCCTCTATATCCTTTAGTATTATATGTCTTGCTATATATCAATTTTATAATTGACTTTAGCTCCTTTAAAAGAGAGATATAATGAAGCATAGACATAATTAAGTACGTGGCTAAAAAATAACCACTTAATGAATCGTAGATAAAATAAAAGATTAGTCAAGTGAATAATGAAAAAAATATATTTTTTTTTAACAAATAAGTTACAGCAAAAGTTATCAGCAGAGACTAATATAAAGATATGAGTAATTGGAAAGAGTTAATTGACAATCATGAGTTTATTGAAGAAGAAATAAAAGACGAAGTAGAAAAACCACCTAAGTATCATGTTTTTTTACTTAATGATGATTATACACCAATGGATTTTGTTATTGATGTCTTGTGTAAATTTTTTCATAAAAATTCAGAACAAGCTACCGACATCATGTTAACCGTTCATTATGAAGGCAAAGCGCTTTGTGGCACATATACTGCGGATATTGCTGAAACAAAAGTGGATCTTGTAGCACGTTATGCACTCGATAATGGCCATCCATTAATGTGTGTTTTAGAAAAAGCTTAATGTTCTCTTTTTAATTTAAAAGAGAAATTAGCAAGGAATTAAATTGGAGTACCTATGCTTAATAAAGATTTAGAAATTTCCCTTAACTTAGCTTTTCGTCAAGCCAAAGAGTACCGTCATGAGTTTATGACAGTTGAACACTTATTATTAGCTCTATTAGACAATCCATCAGCTATTGAAGTTTTAAAGGCGTGTGGTGCAGATCTCAGTAAGATACAGACTAATTTACTTGAATTTATTCAAGAGACTACTCCCGTAATTCCAGCTGAAGAAGAAGAAAGAGAAACTCAACCAACTTTGGGATTTCAACGCGTATTACAACGTGCTGTGTTTCATGTGCAATCATCAGGTAAGAGCGAAGTCAATGGTGCCAATGTTTTGGTCGCTATTTTTAGTGAGCAAGAATCGCAAGCCGCCTACATATTGAAAAAAGCAGATATTAGTCGTTTAGATATTGTTAATTATATTTCACATGGTATTGCTAAAATAGGAAATGATTCGAGTAACTCACCTTTAGAAGATGGTGAACAAGTTGCTGAAGAAGAGCCGCGTACTATTGAAAACTTCTCTGTTAACCTTAACGAAGAAGCGTTAAAAGGCAATATAGACCCTTTAATTGGCCGAAATAGCGAGCTTGAAAGAACATTACAAGTATTAAGTCGTCGACGTAAAAATAATCCTTTATTTGTAGGTGAAGCCGGTGTTGGTAAAACGGCGATAGCTGAAGGGTTAGCAAATATGATTGTTAACGAGGACGTACCCGAATTTTTAAGTAATGCGACAATCTACTCTCTTGATATGGGCGCTTTGCTTGCAGGAACAAAATACCGTGGTGATTTTGAAAAACGCTTTAAAGCCTTATTAAAAGATCTAGAAACTGATGAGAATGCGATCTTATTCATTGATGAGATTCATACTATTATAGGCGCAGGCGCAGCATCTGGCGGAATGCTAGATGCTTCCAATTTACTCAAACCACTACTGTCAGCGGGTAAACTTCGTTGTATGGGCTCGACTACTTATCAAGAATATCAAAGTGTATTTGAAAAAGACCGAGCACTAGCAAGGCGCTTTCAAAAAATAGATATTGTTGAGCCAAGTGTGGAAGATACCACTAAGATTTTACAAGGGTTAAAAGAAAAATATGAATTGCATCATGGTATTCGGTATACCAACGCTGCTTTACGTGCAGCGGCTCAATTATCAGATAAATATATAAATGAACGTTTTTTACCTGATAAAGCGATTGATGTTATTGATGAAGCCGGTGCTAAACAACAACTTGTTGCCGCTTCAAAACGTAAAAAAACGATCAGTAATACTGATATTGAAAGTGTTGTGGCATCGATGGCTAGAATTCCTGAAAAATCAGTTTCTTCTACGGAAAAAGATAGCCTTAAAATGCTTGATCGCAACCTAAAACTAGTCGTATTTGGTCAAGATCAAGCAATAGAAGAGTTATCATCGGTTATTCGTCTTTCACGTGCCGGTTTAGGTGAAGAAGAAAAACCTGTAGGATCTTTCTTATTTGCAGGCCCTACAGGGGTTGGTAAAACAGAAGTAACAAAACAGCTAGCTAAAATATTAGGTGTTGAATTACTACGTTTTGATATGTCCGAATATATGGAAAAACATGCGGTTAGTCGATTAATTGGTGCTCCTCCTGGTTATGTAGGTTATGAACAAGGCGGCTTACTTACTGATGCAGTAATCAAGAACCCTCATGCAGTAGTATTGCTTGATGAAATAGAAAAAGCTCACGAGGATGTTTACAATATTTTATTACAAGTAATGGACCATGGTACATTAACCGATAATAATGGACGTAAAGCGGATTTTAGAAATATTATCTTAGTTCTTACAACCAATGCCGGTGTTCAAGAAACTGTACGTCAGTCTATTGGCTTTAAACAACAAGATCATAGCTTAGATGCTATGAGTGAAATTAATAAAGTATTTTCGCCGGAATTTAGAAACCGCCTTGATAATATTGTCTGGTTTAATCATCTTGATAATGAGGTTATTCAACAAGTTGTTGATAAATTTATTGTTGAGCTACAAGCAAAACTTGACGAAAAAGGTGTTTCTTTAGAGTTAACACGTGACGCTAAAAAGTGGCTTGCTGAACATGGTTACGATAAAGCAATGGGCGCTCGTCCAATGTCTCGTTTGATACAAGAAAAGCTTAAAAAAGAGTTGGCTAATGAACTACTCTTTGGTGAGTTAACTAATGGTGGTGTTGCTAAAGTAGGTGTTAAGAAAGATAAGTTAGTTATTTCTTTTGAAAATAAAAAAGAGTTAATTTCTGAAAAATAAAAATTAACTCTGCTAACAGTTAAAGTCTTATATTCTTATCGAGTATAAGACTTTTTTATTGCTTCCGATAATAAGAATAAATACCTGTTATACATGAGGTATTTAAAACCATCCTATCAGTCTATCTTTTTACATTTAACTGTATTTCAAAGTAATATCGTTAATTTTTCTTCTAGCTCAGCTTTTAAGCAATTGCCATAATTTTAGGGATCCTACTATGCTACATTGGCTTTAAAGCCTTAATGTATTTGGTAGTAGTAATATGTAGTAATAATAGTAGTAAGCATAACGATTATAAATAAGATGAAAATAGGCGAAACAAATTATTGCGAATTTTTCTGTAGGTCGGCAAACTACTAATCTTAGTTTTATCAACCGGTTGAGAGTTTTCTTTTTTTAAGGTGAAAATATCATTTAACTGGCTATTGAGAGCGGTATCAAAACATTCAAGATTAATCTCAAAATTTAACTCTAAACTTCTAGCATCCCAGTTGGAGGAGCCTATAAATGACCATATATCATCAATAATAACTATTTTACTATGATCAAAAGGCCTTTTGTTTTTATATATTTTTATCCCATGCTCCATTATTCTTAAAAAATTAGCTTCCATTACCCAGTCTAAAAACCGTATATCCGTATGCTCTGGAATAATAATCTCAATCAATACCCCTCGTAATGCCGAGGCGTGAAGAGAAGTCATTAATGTATGGTCAGGCAAAAAATATGGTGTAATTATTTTGACACGCTTTTGTGCGCATACTAAGGCATTAATTAATGTCCAACGTATTCTATTATGGTGCTCGTCTGGGCCATCTTGAATAACGCGAGCAACCACAGGCTTATCAGCATTATTTTTTTCTGGGGTAGGACGATACTGAGGAAATTGAAGTGTTTCTTGTGTTGCAAAAAACCAATCTTCGATAAATACCTGACTAATCTGATCAATTACAGGGCCTGTTACTTTAAAGTGAACATCATCGATGGGGTTTCCTGCCAACTTAACAAGATTATTTTGACTGACATTCATCCCGCCAATATAGGCTTCTTCACCATCTACACAAAGTATCTTTCTATGGTTTCTAAGATTAATAAACCGAATGCCCGTTAGTGAAATGGCTGGCAAAAAACGCATAGCTTTTATGCCTTGTTTTTTTAAAGCGCGATCTGATTTATGCCAACCATAGCCAATGCCTATACCGTCTAATAAAATATTTACAATCACACCTCTTTTATGTGCAACGGTTACAGCTTGGATAAATTGTCGTCCAATTGAATCATAATCGAAAATGTAACTTGATAAAACAATATGGTGTTTCGCAGATTCAATTGATTTAATCATGGCAGGATAGGCCATATCTCCATTAATAAGCGGTTCAATACTGTTATTTGCAACATAATTGACAGAATGAATAGAGTGACCAGATGTAATGATTGAATGCCAGTTTTCAGGGATATTGGTAAACTTTTTTTGCTTACCTTGTTGGCTAACGCTTTTTTTAAGCATATTAGGGTGTTTTTTTTGAGCTAAACGTTTGATGCGATTTATACCAAATAGCCAATAAAATAGGCTTCCAATAACAGGTGAAAGTATCACTAGCCCAATCCAAGCCAATGAGGTACGTTCATTTTCTTTAAAAAGCAGTACGTGTACTGATGTCATAAGAGATAAGCTAATATGAAAGATAACTATGATCGTTACCCAATGGGTAGTGAGCCATTGAACCAATGTTTCGAATAATTGCATAATACCCAACTAAAATAATGTGAAACTAAGTAATAACGGATTGCAAAAAATGCTCAAAGAAATTTACAATATTATCTCAACTTATCTAATAGGAATCGTTGATTTCGATTATATTTTTGTAATTTTTTTAGCAACAACATTTGCTTCAATTGCATATTTTATGGCGATAACTTACATCATTACACAAATGGATTCACAATACTTTATCCGTAAAGAGTTCCCGAATGATATCGCTAATAAAAAGAAACAATTAACCTCAATGAGTCGCAGCATAACCTACGTAATTAGCTTAGCAAAAGTCATGATTGGAATAGTCTTGATTGTGTCTGGTCTCGTGATGTTAGTGCTACCTGGCCAAGGCATAATCACATTATTAATCGGTCTGAGTTTAGTGCCATTTCCTGGTAAGAATAAGATTGAAAAAAATCTACTTGCTCGAAAATCAGTGCAGAATTCTCTAAATTGGATTCGAGTAAAAGCCAATAAAGCTCCCTTTATTTTTGACTAATATTAAGGGCTATTATTCATCAAGTCTGATAGACGATACCTATATTAAAAATATCACGGATTAAGTGATAGCACGAAATGTTCGTTCTACGGTATTTCAGCTTTATGACTTTTTATTGATTTGTGTTGTCATTGTGATTAAAAGATCTTTTATCTATAGCCAGTAAGCGCATAATGATTTCTGAAGCTTATGCTATTCATCGTTTTATACAATATATTTTGTTAACGGGCCGCACTGGAGTGATTTATGGATTTTAAAGATTATTACAAAGTAATGGGGATCAATCGAGATTCAACGTCGGATGAAATTAAGCGTGCCTATAAAAAGTTAGCGAGAAAATATCATCCTGACGTTAATAAAGCTGCTGACGCAGAAGTTCGTTTTAAAGAGGTTGGTGAAGCATATGCGGTACTAAAAGATCCCGATAAACGTGCTTCTTATGATCAACTTGGTAGCGACTGGCAATCAGGACAAGATTTTAATCCACCACCTGATTGGGATGCTGGGTTTGAATTTAAGGATGGTGGGTCAAGCGGAGCAAGTCAGGCAGACTTTAGTGATTTCTTTGATTCATTATTTGGTAGAGGATATGGCTCACAGAAACCAAACAATCAACATCAAGCTGATTATAAGACCCGTGGTGAAGATCACCATGCTAAAGTGGTGATTGATCTTGAAGACGCATATCTTGGTGCAACAAGGAGTATTGTACTTCAGTCACCGGAGTTGGATAAGCAAGGGCATGTTGTAAATAAACAACGTACCTTGAAAATTAAAATCCCCAGAGGTGTCAAAGAAGGTCAACGTATCCGATTATCCGGTCAAGGTACGCCAAGTCACGGGGGAGGGGCCGCAGGAGATATTTATCTAGAATTATCATTCAATACTCACTCTATTTATCGTGTGGTCGAGCATGATGTATATCTCGACTTACCCATCACTCCTTGGGAAGCTGCGCTGGGTGCAACGGTTAAAGTGCCAACACCATTAGGTCCAGTAGATTTAAAAATTGTACCTGCGACAAAAAGTGGCCAGAAGCTTCGTTTAAAAGCGCGTGGTATTCCTGCTAAAACAGCAGGTGATTTATACGTAGTAACTCAGATTGTTTTACCACCGGCCGACAGTGAGGCTGCTAAAGCGATCTATAAAAAAATGCAAGATGAATTAGACTTTAACCCTCGAACCTTATTAGGAGTATAAACTAATGAAAGAAATAATATTAGACGGTGTACTTATCGATGACGAGGCTGAATTTTCTCTTGAGGAACTGTCTTATGCGTGTTCAAGTTCTACAGAATGGGTTATAGCACTAGTTGAAGTTGGAGTATTAGACCCTATTAATTATCAAGCAACACCAGTAGAGCAGACGAGCTGGATATTTTCAGTTTATAGTTTTAAACGTGCTCGAACTGCTATGAGGCTTCAACGGGATCTTGGTGTTAATCAAGCAGGGATCGCTCTTGCTTTGGATTTACTAGAGAAAATTGAAAGATTAGAGTCAACATTAGCGCTGTGTAATGAACCAGTGACACATGCCTGACTAAATAATGAGTACAGTCCATCGTTATGTTGTTATTACTTGAGTCAGCTTGAGTTATAAGGTGAGTTACAAGGGAGTAATTTTAGGCAAGAAAAAAGGCTACGATTTCTCGTAGCCTTTAATGTGGCTCCCCAAACTGGGCTCGAACCAGTGACACATGGATTAACAGTCCATCGCTCTACCAACTGAGCTATTGGGGAATAAACTTTTTACATGAGTTT
>NZ_JAUOPP010000022.1:0-88663 GCF_030547765.1 Colwellia sp. 6_MG-2023
TTTGCTAAGTTATGAGCCATATATAGTTCCTCGTCTGAGCTTATATTAGATCATAAAACTGTTGAAATTGATATTTTGTTAGATCATAAAAATATCGGAATTGGTATTACCATCACCGTAGGGGCGAATTTATTCGCCTAATAATGATGTGTAATATAATACCTATGTTATTGAGGTGTATTGTGTTCAGGTGACTGAAGTCGCTTAATTAACAATAAAATTAAGCAACATGCATCTTGATAAATTTAGCTAATAACGCGTCTTCGCTTTCAACGTGATTAGGATCAGGCTTTACACAATCTATAGGGCAAACACTGACACAGGTTGGCTTATCATAATGACCTACGCACTCTGTACATTTATCAGTATCAATTTCATATATGTGTTCACCTAATGTTATTGCTTCATTAGGGCATTCAGGGTCACACATATCACAATTGATACAACTGTCTTCAATATATAATGCCACTATTTATTCACTTACTTGGTTTTGGGCGAAAGGATGTCTTGTTGTACCACCATCAGTTAAGTAGCGCATAATAATGCCAAAGGTTAAATCTAATTCGGTATTTAGTGCAATAGCTACTTTATGACCTGAGCCTTTTGCATCGGTTATTACCTCACCTGTTTTACTGTTTATCATGTTCGTTAAAGTAAAATTGATATTACCCTTTGGTGTCATTAATTCTAACTTATCGCCGATGAGAAATTTATTTTTAACGTCAATTTCAATTAATCCTGAATCTTCGTTTCTTCCTAATACTTCGCCAACAAATTGTTGTGTATCACTTTTTGAATACCCATAGTCATAATTTTGTGTGTCTGAGGGACGGTGACGTTTTAAAAAGCCTTCGGTATAACCTCGATGAGCTAAATGTTCTAACTCAGAATTTAAATTAGTATCAAAAGGCTTGTTGGCCATAGCATCATTAATAGCTTGGTTATAAACTTGAGCAGTTTTAGCACAATAGTAAAACGACTTAGTTCTACCTTCTATTTTTAATGAATGTATTCCCATTTTTACTAAACGCTCGACATGCTCAACAGCGCGTAAGTCTTTTGAATTCATAATATATGTGCCGTGCTCATCTTCAAATGCCGGCATATATTCACCAGGACGGCCTTCCTCTTGAAGTAATACTAGGTCGTCGACTGGCTGATTTTGAGCATGTCCTTGCTCAAGTGTAATAATATTATTGTTTGGTGTGTATATTTCTGGCGAAGGAGCTACTGCAATAATGTCACCTGTTTCAGTTTCTTTTGCTTTATGTGTGTCATATTTCCATCGACATGAATTGGTGCAGGTGCCTTGGTTTGGATCACGTTTGTTAATATAACCCGATAATAAACAACGGCCAGAATAAGCCATACATAAGGCGCCATGCACAAAAACTTCAAGCTCCATTTCAGGACAGTGTAGGCGGATATCTTCAATTTCATCAAGCGACAACTCACGCGATAGTATTACCCGTTCAACCCCTTGTTGGTGCCAAAACTTTACAGTAGCCCAATTTACCGCATTCGCTTGGACAGACAAATGAATAGGCATGTCTGGAAAGTTTTCACGTACCATCATTATTAAACCTGGATCTGACATGATCAAAGCGTCTGGCTTCATTGCAATGACAGGAGAGATATCTTTTAAAAAAGTTTTCAATTTACCATTGTGAGGCGCAATGTTATTAACCAAATAAAACTTTTTGCCTAATGCGTGTGCTTCATTAATGCCTATTTGAATGTTTTCGAGAGAGAACTCATTATTTCGAACTCGAAGAGAGTAACGTGGCTGTCCAGCGTAAACAGCGTCAGCGCCATAAGCAAAAGCATATCGCATATTTTTTAAACTACCCGCAGGGGAAAGCAATTCAGGTCTTAGCATAAAATTTAATTAGTTTGATTTATGTACAGAATAAATGGGGGCGCATTATAAAAAAAAGTGTGAATACGGACAATCCAAAACAGGGATAAGTATGTTCTAGAACAAAGAAAATGGTTAAATACTTATTAATTGACCTATCGACTATTATAAGTGAAAAATATTTAGTCAAAAAAAGTAAATAATCCATTGAGTTAAAGAAAATTGTGCTATGTTAAAATGATAGTGTAAATATAAAGAGGATTTCTTATGGCGGCTGAAAGTGCGTTATACACGATTTTAACGGAAAAAATCAATCAAGAGGCGTTGGTATTACCTACATTGCCAGAGGTTGCATTTAAAGTCAGACAGGCGGCTGACGATCCTGATGTTAATTTACATTACATGAGTGACATTATCGCGAAAGATCCTGCGCTTTCTTTAGGCTTAATAAAAGTAGCTAATAGCGCGTTATTAGGAAGAACGGTTAAGGTTGAGAGTGTGTCTCAAGCCGTAACTCGTATTGGGCTGCGTCAAATTAAGGGTATTGCTACGGCGATGGCACTTGAACAAGTGTTTGTTTCTAAAAATGAAGTTGTAGCTACTTACATGAAAAAGTCTTGGGAAAAAACAGTTGATGTCGCTTCTGTATCAATTAGTTTAATGGGAATTTATCTTGAAAATAATAAGCATACGGCATTAAATTTAGATACGCTTACCTTAGGCTCTTTAGTACATAATATTGGTGTTTTACCTATTTTAACTGAAGCTGAGCAATATCCAGATACCTTTGCTAATCCGACTTTTTTACAGCAAGCTATTGCTAAGCTTTCAGGTAAAATTGGTGGAGAAGTCACACGTGCATGGGGATTTTCTGCAGAGTTAACTGAATTAGCGGAAAGTTGGGGGGATTTAACTATTTTACCAACCGAGATTCATTATCTAGATTTTATTCGAGCTGGTGCTATTTATCACAATATTTTTAAGAATAAAGCAACGCAAGAAGTCTTATTAACGAGTTATGTGAAAAAAGGTATTTTACCTGATATTGCGTTTATGGATACTGAAGACTTTAAAGCAAGGTGTGCCGACGTTAAATCAATGTTTATCTAACGTTATTGATTATTTATTGTCATCAAGCCTGACTTTTCATGCAGGGTTTATTATAGCTCATTCTATAATAAACCTTCTATTGTTCAACAGTAAGTTCTTGCCTATAGCGGTGAGTTATATTTTACATTGAATTTAACTCGCGCTTAGTTTACCAATGTTAGCTTAATTTTAATCCTACTTTTAATTAAAGGTGAACAGAAAGAAATAACACTGTATATTTGTAACGTCTCCATTCCTCATAACCTTTTTAACTTTATGCGACTTACTTTTCTTTTTCTAATTTTCAGTATTACGTTAACAAGCCCATTACTTTATGCAGAATCACGTCCTAAAGTTGGTTTAGTTCTCAGTGGGGGCGGTGCTAAGGGAGCAGCTCATATTGGCGTGCTAAAGGTTATTGAGAAAAATAACATTCCTATTGATTATGTTGTTGGTACCAGTATTGGTGCTTATGTTGGCGGCTTATATGCACTAGGTTATAGCGTTGATGAAATCGAAAATACTATGCTCAACCTGCCTTGGGAGCGGAGCTACTCTGATTATATTCCTCGAGCGTTTTTATCATTTGAAAATAAAAACTTAAGAGATAAATATAATATTCCCATGCGAATAGGGATTCGTGATGGGCAATTAAAGTCATCCAATGGTTTTTTGCTAGGGCAATCAGCAGATAGTTTATTGAAATTGTCAACTAATGTAGTTGCGAAATTTGCGAACTTTGATCATTTGGCTATTCCTTATCGTGCAATTGCTTCAGACTTAGTAACAGCTAGAGCGGTGGTGATTAATAAGGGAAGTATTACAAAGGCGATGCGAGCATCTGCCGCTGTTCCTGGTGTCGTAGAGCCAGTAACTATTGATGGTAGATTATTAGTTGATGGTGGTATTGCTAATAATATGCCTATTGATGTTATCAAAGCGATGGGAGCTGATATTGTTATCGCCGTAGATATTGGTTCAGCGTTATTTCCAAAAGAAAATATTAATAGCACGTTTGATGTATTTAACCAGTTATCAACCATTATCACGAATAATACCACTCAGGCTCAAATGCGGTATTTATCGACTAGCGATATATTAATCCGTCCAAAAATTGACTATTTAAGTACCACAGATTTTTCAATTATGACACAAGCGCTTGAGCTAGGTGAGCAAGCAGCATTACAAAGCGAAGCCGCGTTAAAGCTGTTAGGTGTTAGTGAGCAAGAGTACTCAACGTATCAACAAGAAAAAAAGCAAAAAGCCCTTACTTGGTTTAATACTTTTACCCAACCTATTACGAGCATTGAATATCAGAATAACTCAACCGTGAGTCAGGCTATTATTGAGGAAAAGTTGGCGATTAATATCGGAGATATTGTTAGTAAAGAGCAGTTGCAATTAGCTATTGAACGAATTTATTCCTTAGATAAGTTTGAGTATGTTGATGCTGAATTTCTGGATCTAGCTGAAGGGAGGCAACTGATAGTGACCACCCGTGCTCAATCTTGGGGGCCTAATTACCTACACTTAGGTTTTAAATTAGAAAGTGATTTTAAACAAGGCTCTGTTATTGATCTTGATTTAGCTTATATTTTAAATGATGTGACGCCGTATGGCGGTATGTGGATTAATGAAATAAAGTTAGGTTGGGAGTCATTATTGGCAACAGAGCTGTATCAACCATTATCAGAAAGCCAACATTATTTTGCTAGAACAAGAATCCAATATAGTCAGGATAAATGGGAAGCGACAGATGATAGAGTTGAGCTCATTAATAAAAATTATTTGGCTAAGTTAGGATTAGGTTTTGATTACTTAAATGATGGTGTTATAGAGCTTGGCTTCCTTGGCGAAACAGGAAAACTTGCGTTTGAAAATCACCAAGGAGGATCACTTGATTATGAATCTTATGGTGCTTACTTATCATTTAGTTATGACAGTTTAAATAGTATTAATTTCCCTACCTATGGTAATAAATTATCTGTGAATATGTTTTGGCGCAATGATCATTATCAAGACATTGAAGGGACTGAGCCTAAAGATAGATCATTAGAAGTGCAGTTAGACTGGCGTGGTGCTTTTAACGTTAATAATCATTCTTTTGTTGGCATAGCGTCATTTGCAACGGTTAATAATGATAGTGACTTTACTGTGCATGTTACTGAATTAGGCGGTTTTTTGAATCTGTCTGGTTATCAAAAAGATGCCTTAATTGGGGCACACAAAGTTTTTGCTGCTGTTGTTTATCAGTATGATTTAGGACGAGAACTTTTTGGAAAAGCAAGTTTACCGTTATATTTAGGCGCTAGTTTTGAAACCGGTAACGTGTGGGAAGTGAGTGAATCAATTGCCATGGACGACTTGGTACGTTCTGGTAGCTTATATTTGGGGACAGATACTGATTTTGGTCCCGCTGTTTTTGGTTTTGGCTTTGCTTCTGGTGGTGAAAATACGGTGTTTTTATCATTAGGTAAAAACTTTTAAGTTTACCTTCCGTTTACCGTTAGTTTTATTTTGGACGCGCTGACATATTAATATATAGAAATAAATAAGGTATTTATATAGTGTTATTAGTTAAAAACGAATTTGGCCAAGTGCTTGAAACCAAGTTAGCTCAAGATTTATCTGTATTAGCTATTGAGCATACAGTCGTTAAAGCAAAGGTTAGTTTATATGGTGGCCAAGTACTGAGCTGGCATCCTGATGGTGAAAAAGAAGTTTTTTGGCTATCAAAAGATTCCCTTTTTGAGCAAGGAAAAGCAATTCGTGGCGGTATACCTTTGTGTTGGCCTTGGTTTGGCGCGCATCCAAATGATAATGCTCACACTGCCGGTAATCATGGCTTTGCGCGAATGCAGCAATGGCAAGTCGTTAGTATTGATATTAGCGAGCAGGGGGTTGAAGTCACCTTGAGTTGGCAGGGAGAAGCAATGAACGAGCTATGGCCAAATGCTTGTCAATTAAAACAAGTATTGTTTTTTGGCCGTTTGTTTAAGCAAACGTTACAAATGACTAATCTTGGTGATGCCGATGCATACTACACTGGTGCTCTGCATAGTTATTTCCGGGTGAGTGCTCCTGCAGAAATAAAAATAGCGGCGCTAGGGCAAGCTGATTATTATGATAAGTTAACTGAACAGTTATGTAAGCCACAAGTGTTTAAAAATGGTGTAGGCCCTGTTGACCGTATTTACCATAGCAATAAAGATCTGAGTCTAGTGGATTATGCTTGGGGCCGAACGCTTGAGCTGAAATCACAAAATACAAAGCAGTGGGTTTTTTGGAATCCAGGTGTTGAGGCAGCTAATAAAATGGCCGACGTTCACCCTAATGGGGAACAGGAGTTTGTTTGCTTAGAAGCAGCAACCACTGAAATGCAATTGCTCCCAGCGGGTGTAAGTAAAACAATTACCCAAGAAATATCAATTGTAAACCATGGGTAATTATTGTTTTTATTGTTTGATACTTAATCATTCAATTGTTCATCAATCACTCATGGTTGTTTATAAATCATTCATCCCTTGGTTGTTTTTTTGTTTGTGGTTTGTTCGTTTTGTAGGTCACCAGTTCCGTCATTCCGTTGGTGTCTTAATAGGGAATCCCATGCGTGTGGTTGAATAGTACTTAGAATACTGGATCATATAAACTACACAGCATAACGTTTGAGATTCTGAATCAAGTTCAGAATGACGATCTGCCGTCACTCCGTAGGTGATTTAATACGGAAGGCGAGGGCGCTTCAGGGGGACGGTGTTAACAAGTCAAGCACCATCATTGATACGTAAGTTTTTATTTAATAGCGCTTGAGTGAAAGGAATCTTTAAATAAAAGCCACGAGGTAAGGTCATAAATGGTTTGCCATGGCGATTATAAGCTTGTGTTTTCGCTTTAGCGTTGGCAGCTTTTGGTCTAAGTTGTAGTACTTGCCCATGTTTACCATGAATATTTTCAACATCGCCTAAAACAATCATATCGGTTAGCTCTTGCCAGTCCATTGCTAATAATTGTTCTTCTTCAGCAGAAGGCGACCAAAGGAAAGCGCTGCCAATTCGGCGCTCTGCTAAAGGAATTTTTTTGTTGTCAGGGGTGTCACAAATGATAGGAACCCATAGAACTTTTGATAATTTTTGCTTAAGCCAACAATTTTGCCAATTAACGCCGACTAAACCTGTTAAAGGCGCAACACAAACAAAAGTCGTTTCAAGTGGCTTACCTTGACAGTTTATAGGCAAGGTTTTCAATTCAATACCAAGTGTAGGAAAGTCAGGTTCAGGTTTTGAGCTTGCGCTGGCGCCAAGCACATGTTCAAGCAATAATCCTATCCAACCTTTGTTCCGTTTTAAATCTACAGGTATTTCAATTTTCGCATCATAAGCAACTTCTGCGAGGGTTAAGCCAGCTAAGTTATGCACTCTTTCAAGTAACTCTTGTTCAGAAGCGGGAATATTCATGTAGTATTAATCATTAATGCTTGGTAAATAAAAAGCCATTATCTTGCTATTAGGTAAAAAAATCAAAGTAATCATTTGCTCCATTGGCGTTATTATGGTTGAATCTACACAAGTATTTTTTAGTTTTCAGGAGTTCCTGTGATCGATGCCGAAGGCTACCGAGCCAATGTCGGCATAGTAATAATTAATAGCAGGGGACAAGTATTTTGGGCTAGAAGGTTTGGGCAACATTCATGGCAATATCCACAAGGTGGTGTTGATGAAGGTGAAACTGCTGAGCAAACCATGTTTCGAGAGTTATATGAAGAAGTAGGATTAAAACCAGAACATGTTAAAATTGTTGCTTCAACTAAACACTGGCTAAAGTATAAATTACCAAAACGTTATATAAGGCACGATAGTAAACCTGTTTGTATTGGGCAAAAACAGAAGTGGTTTTTATTAAAATTAACTGCACCTGAATCATCGGTCAATTTACTACATAGCTCTCATCCTGAATTTGATGATTGGCGTTGGGTGAGTTACTGGTATCCAGTTCGACAAGTAGTGTCATTTAAGCGCGATGTTTATCGTAAAGTTATGAAAGAGTTTGCCGTACAGGCTTTATCTTTTTCATATGAAAAAAGGCCTGATAGGCGGCCTAATCGAGGTAAACGCCAAGCGTAATTATTACTATGAGTTATTTTATTAAAAGCCTACTTACGTGGGCTTTTTTATTCATTTTATACGTTCAATAAGGAAATTATGTTAACCACGCTACGTCGTATTGTGCTTGAGTTTAGTCAAGAAATGCAGCTGCAAATAGCATTAGAGCGTATGGTTAGCCAAATCAAAAATTCACTAAATACTGACTGTTGCTCAATTTATTTAGCTGACCACGCTCAACAACACTTTTTATTAATGGCTTCCGATGGCTTAGCACAAAAGTCGTTTGGGCAAACCGCGATAAGGTTTTCTGAAGGCTTAGTTGGACTAGTAGGACAACGAGAAGAGCCAATAAATATTGCCGATGCGCGAAATCATCAACATTTTATGCATGCCCCCGAAGTTGAAGAAGATGATTTCAATGCTTTTCTAGGCACACCTATTATTCACCGACGTAAAGTGTTGGGGATCCTTTCTATTCAACAAAAGCATGCGAGGAACTTTACAGAAAATGAGGAAGCCTTTTTAGTTACGTTAGCCGCTCAATTAGCTAATGCGCTAGCGAGTGCTGAAGTGAAAAATCTATTTACGGAATCAGAAAAAAGTAAAGATGTAAAACAGTTGTTGGGTATTGCTGGTGCTCCAGGGATAGCACTGAGCGAGATTATTGTACATCAGCCTAAGGTTGAGCTTGCTACGCTAGCATTACAAAAAGTGAGTGTCGCTCAACAAAGTAAACAAGTGCTGCGTTTTACCACTGCGGTTAATAAAACCAAAGCTGACTTTGAACAGCTGAGTCAAAAATTAAGTAATATTATTACTAATGATAATTTAGCTATTTTTGATGTTTACATACAATTGCTTGACCAAGCTGATATTAGTCAGGGCGTGATAAAAAAAATCAATGAAGGCTGGCAAGCAGAAAGCGCTCTTAAGCTTATCATTGATCATTATGTGACTCAATTTGAAGCAATAGATGACAGTTATTTAAAAGAGCGAGCTACCGATATTCGAGATTTAGGTAATCGCTTATTACTGAATTTACAAAAGAAAAAATCATTAAAAGTAAAATTGCCTAAAGCCTTTATTTTGCTGGCGGAAGATGTAACGGCTTCTATGCTGGCTGAATATCAACATAAAGGTTTAAAAGGCATTGTATCTTTGTCTGGCTCAGCTAACTCTCATGCTGCTATTTTAGCGCATGCGCTTGAATTACCGGCAATAATGGGAATTACAAACATTCCAATTGCTCAGTTTAACCATCAACAAGCTATTGTTGATGGTTATAGTGGTGAATTGTTTATTAATCCTGATGATGCATTGATAAGTGAATATCGGCATTTAATTGCTCAAGAAAGTGAATTGATCAGTAAAATTCAGCAAGAGGTTCATCTACCAACTATCACGCAAGATGGTCAAGCTATAGAGCTACAATTAAATGCTGGTTTGTCTGCCGGTTTTGAACGACCAGAAAATTTAGGTAGCTTAGGTATAGGTTTATATCGAACAGAAATACCTTTTATGGATCGGCATTATTTTCCATCAGAGCAAGAACAAACGACTTTATATGAACAAACATTAAAAGAGTTTTCTCAAGCAACTGTTACCATGCGTACGTTAGATATAGGTGGAGATAAATCGTTACCTTACTTCCCTATTACCGAAGATAATCCTTTTCTAGGTTGGCGTGGGATCAGGATTACCTTAGATCACCCTGAAATATTTTTAGTTCAGGTGCGTGCCATGATTCGGGCTAATCATGAGTATAATAATTTAGCAATTATGCTACCGATGATTTCAAATGTTAATGAAGTAGATGACGCTATTCGTTTAATTAATCAAGCGCATTTAGAAGTGGGTATTGAGATAAATAGCGAGCGGCAAAGTGATATAACTTATAAACATGGCAACGACATGCAGATTAAGGAGCTTCCGCGTCCCAAAATAGGTATCATGTTAGAAGTGCCTTCTGTGATATTTCAACTTGAAGAGTTAGCTCAACGAGTTGACTTTTTCTCTGTTGGTAGTAATGATTTAACACAGTATTTACTTGCGGTAGATCGTAATAATGCTCAAGTGGCTGATTTACACGATGCTTATCACCCCGCGGTACTTAGAGCATTGTATACGATTGCCAAAGAGTCTAAAAAGTATTCAATACCGTTAAGTTTGTGTGGGGAGTTGGCTGGTGAACCTGCGGGTGCCTTGTTATTATTAGCAATGGGTTTTGATAAACTCAGTATGAATGGACATAATATAGCGCGTATTAAATGGGTTATTCGCCATGTTGATTTTCAAAGAGCAGAATTGATTTTATCTCACACCTTAAAATTGATTACTGCGAAGCAAGTGCATACATACTTAAATGAGCAACTCGAACAATTAGGTTTGGGCGGTTTTATTCGCGCTGGATTGTAATGTTTCTAATTTTTATTAGCTGTTTATTCCTTGGCGCTATTACCGGCTTTTTAGCTGGACTATTAGGTATTGGTGGCGGTTTAATTGTAGTGCCTGCTTTAGTTTACTTATTACCTCAACTAGGTATTAGTAATGAAGTGATCATGCCAATGGCGTTGGCAACCTCGTTATCGACAATTGTGATTACTTCATCTAGTGCCACATTGGCGCACCATAAAAATAGAAATATTCCTTGGAATATAACGAAACCACTGATGTTCATTGTCGCTTTTGGGGCCTTAGTAGGGGCTTTTATTGCTGATCATTTGTCAGCTCAAGCATTAACAAGCTTTTTTGCTATTGCGGTTGTAATACTTGCCTCCTATATGTTGCTATCTATTCGGTTGCAGCGCTATAAAGAAATGCCGTCAAAGATTAAGTTACAATTTATTAGTTTACTCACCGGTGTTGTTGCGAGTTTAATGGGCATGGCAGGTGGGGCTATTTTAGTGCCAATTTTAACGTACTTTGGTACGCCATTAAGACATTGTATCGGTATTGCTACTGTATGTGGCGTTATGGTGGCGTTATTTGGCTCTTTGGGGTATATCATTTCAGGATTTGGTAATGAATTATTGCCAGCTTGGAGTCTTGGTTATGTTTATTTACCCGCTTTGAGCGGAATCGCGCTAACATCTTCATTATTTGCGCCTGTTGGCGTAAAATATGCCGCTAAGGTGCCCGTACAAACTTTAAAAAAATTATTTGCCATTTTTCTCATTATTGTGGCAATGAAAATGATGTTAACTTAACTTTCTTCGCATTTTTAAGCGAAGCTTTATTTGGATAGAAAATGACAGACCAGTTTTTACAATTTCCCATTATTGACCCTATTATTTTTAGTATTGGGCCGGTTGCTCTTCGTTGGTACGGTATGATGTACTTAGTCGGGTTTTTGGGTGCAATGTTTATTGCAAATAAAGCCGCAGATAAAAGTGGTGGCGAGTGGACTCGTGAACAAGTAAGTGATTTATTATTTTATGGCTTTCTTGGTGTAATTTTAGGTGGGCGAATAGGCTATGTATTTTTCTATCAATTCGACTACTTTTTAGCCGAGCCATTGTACCTTTTCAAAATTTGGGCTGGCGGTATGTCATTCCATGGCGGATTGCTCGGTGTTATTGCTGCGGTGTACCTATTTGCACGTAAAACCAATAAAGCATTTTTAACCGTAGGTGATTTTGTTGCACCGCTTGTACCTATTGGTTTAGGTATGGGACGTTTAGGTAACTTTATTAATGCTGAATTATGGGGAAGACAAACTGATGTACCTTGGGCTATGGTGTTTCCAACCGACCCATTACAATTACCACGCCACCCATCACAATTGTATGAATTCTTCCTGGAAGGTGTCGTATTATTTGCTATTTTATACGTTATTACACGTAAGCCTAGAAGTTTAGGTTTAGCTTCAGGCGCTTTCTTAATTGGGTATGGTGTGTTTAGAACCATTATTGAATTCTTTAGAGAGCCAGACGCTCATTTAGGCTTATATTTTTCTTTTATTACTAAAGGGCAAATTTTAAGTCTACCGATGATTTTAGGTGGAGTTTTGATTATTTATTTGGGTTACTTAATTCAAGAAAAAGAAGCAATATCTAATACAAAGCGTACAGGAAGCAAAACAACATCTGCTAATAAAGGTAAAGTATAATGCGTGCATATTTAGATTTGTGTCAACGTATTGTTGACCAAGGTACTTGGGTTGAAAATAGTCGAACCGGGAAGCGTTGTTTAACCGTTATTAATGCTGATTTGGAATACAATGTTGCCGATAACGAATTTCCGATGATAACGACCCGAAAAAGTTTTTTTAAATCGGCTATTGCTGAATTTCTTGGCTATATTCGTGGCTATGATAATGCGGCTGACTTTAGAAAACTAGGTACAAAAACCTGGGATGCGAATGCTAATTTAAATGATGCTTGGTTAAACAATGTTCATCGTAAAGGTGAGGATGATATGGGGCGTGTTTATGGCGTTCAGGGGCGAGCTTGGGCTAAACCTGATGGTGGCACTATTGATCAGCTCCAAAAAATAGTTGATAACTTAAGTCAAGGTATCGACGATCGTGCTGAAATCCTGACGTTTTATAACCCTGGTGAATTTCATATGGGGTGTTTAAGGCCTTGCATGCATACTCACAATTTTTCAGTATTAGATGGCACACTTTATTTAACCAGTTTTCAACGTTCGTGTGATGTACCTCTAGGACTAAATTTCAACCAAGTACAGGTATTCTTTTTCTTGGCTATCATGGCGCAAATTACAGGATTAAAGCCTGGTATTGCTTATCATAAAATAGTAAATGCACATATTTATGAGGATCAATTAGCCTTGATGAAAGAGGTGCAGCTTAAACGTGAGCCGTTGCCGTTACCTAAATTGATTATAAATCCGGATATTAAATCGTTAAAAGACTTAGAAACCTGGGTCACAATGGATGATTTCTCAGTGGAAGGTTATCAGAGCCATGAAGCAATAAAATATCCGTTTGCTGTATAAGCGATATTTTTAACCTTAAGCTATTTTGTTCTCTATATAAAATTGTTTACTTAATTAAACAGGTATAAAAAAACCGACATAATGTCGGTTTTTATTGTTAATGTAGGTAATTATCTAAGCTAATATCATCTTAAATGAAAACTATCTAAACTAATAGTTGTGATATAAACCAAACTCTTCATTTACTTTAATATTTTGATTATTTGCCCAATGGTAATATTCTTGATCTTCTAGCTTACTTGCTGCCGCTTTATCTAATAATACAATGGCGTTTTCATGCATTTGCAAAGCTGAAGCTGGGCACATAGCTGAAAGTGGGCCAGCTACCATGTCTTTTACTGCCTGTGCTTTACTCTCACCTGTTGCCATTAACAGGACATATCTCGCATCTAAAATAGTTGCAATACCCATGGTCATAGCAAGTGTTGGTTGAAATTCATCTTTATCAAATAAACGAGAATTATCAGTAAGGGTTTGTTGTGTTAATGTTTTTATTCGTGTGCGTGACGCTAGACTTGATGTTGGCTCATTAAAACCAATATGTCCATTTGCACCAATGCCTAAGATTTGTAAATCAACACCATTAGCCTGTTTGATTTTTTCTTCATATGCTAAACCTTGCTCTCTAGGGTTTTCACCTTGGTTACAAGTAGGTAAAAAGGTATTGTCTATATTAATATCAACATGATTAAATAAATTTTGATTCATAAAGTGACGATAGCTTTGTGCATTATCAGCATCAATACCCAAATACTCATCTAAATTAAAACTTGTTGTATTTTTAAAACTTAACTCACCTGCTTTATATTTATTTACAAGTTGTTGATAAAGGCTAATCGGAGTGCTGCCTGTCGCTAGGCCTAACACAGGATTTTTTTTCTTAGTAAGTAATTCAGCTACCCATTCGGCAGCATTAACGGCAACTTGTTGTGCATCGTCAAAAATAATAACTTGCATGTTATTTCCTTAGAAAAATTAAACTATTATCCCTTAGAGGGTATACCAAGGGCAGACGTCTGAAATAGTAGACATCTGAAAGTATCAGTAATCATTGCATGTTATTTATTTTTAACATTATCAACCTGAGGCTGTTTTATTGTTGCAATGACATTAATCTAGGTGCGTTTAGTAACTTTACCACAAAATTATCCGATATATTGGTAAAGTTCAGGAAAAAGATGCACATTTTTGATCTGAAAATTACCACGTAAGGCTAAATAATCTTGCCTTGTGGTACTACCAGTTTAATTATGGCACACTCAAGAAAAGATTAACTTGGAGATGGTAAATTTTATGACTAATGCAAGAGTGAAATTTAACGTTGAGCAAAACATTGCTTATGTCACTTTAAATAGAGTGGATAAACATAATGGTTTAGATAAACCAATGATACTTGAACTAGTGCAAGTAGCGAAAAAAATTAATAAAGATCGTGCTATTCGTTGTGTCATTTTACAAGGTGCAGGTGCTTCATTTTGTGCTGGATTAGATTTTAATTATGTTGCTAAAAACCCGTCAATGATTGGTAAGTTCTTTTTCAAACTGCCTTGGCGCAAAGATAATATGTTTCAACGTGTAGCACACGTTTGGCGAGATTTATCAGTGCCTGTTATTGCTGTTGTGCATGGTAATTGTTTTGGGGCGGGGATGCAGATCATATTAGGTTGTGATTATCGTATAGCGACTCCTGATGCAAATCTATCGATTCTAGAAATGAAATGGGGATTAATTCCAGATATGAGTGGTATGGTCACGTTATCTCGATTAACTCGCCTAGATATAGCCCAAGAATTAACAATGACAGGACGATTTTTCTCAGGGGTTGAAGCCGAGCAATATGGTTTAGTTTCAAAAGTTAGTGAAACGCCTATCATTGAGGCGAAAGCGTTGGCTGAAAAAATTTGTCAACAAAGTCCTGATGCTATTGCTGCTGCAAAATATTTATTTAAAAAGACTTGGAAAAAAGATACCAGAGCGGCATTATTTTGGGAAAGAATAGTTCAGTTACGATTGTTAGGACGAAAAAACCAAAAGATAGCAATGAAGAATGGTTTATCTAAAAATGAAGAGCCAAAGCCATTTGTTGATCGTAGTAGTTTTTAACATTCTAGCTAAATATATAGTTTTGATGACACAGTATACATTAAAGGTCGTCTTTTGACGGCTTGCACAATACGCGCGTATATCATTGGTTTTATTGGCTTTGGAATGACTCTAAAGTAGCCCGCTGGCCTGGTTCTTGTACATTAACTATGCTCTTGAGTAGAGAATAGATTTAATCTAGTTGATATAACTATGAAACTTTAATTACCTTCATTACTTCGTGAAAAATTTCTGTTAGAATTATTTTTATTTATTGTTAGTTTTTTTAATGAAACCATCTCCTTCTTTTACAAGTAAATTTATATTAGATAAAGCATATTTTAATGAGTGCTATAGTGAGTCAAGCACATTAGAGCTTTCTGCTAAGACCTTTTTAAAATCAGGTGTTTTAATGTCATTTGGTTTAATTATTTTGATATTTACCCCAGTAAATGCGTATGCTGCTTGGTTTGTTGTAGCATTGGGGATACTTGAAGCGCTAAGTTTATACTATAGTCAACCTTGGTGGGTTGTTAGACAAATGCTTAGTAAAGCCTCTAACAGCGAAGTGACATTAACGGTTGATGAACAAGGTGTTCTTAGTGAGTCTTTTTATCATACCGGTCGAATATTATGGCAAGACGTTACTACCATAACAGAAACTGACTTAGGGTATGTTTTGCACTTTAAGGCAGGAAAAAATACAGGGAAAAGCTACTTATCTAAGTCTCATCTATCAAGTGATGCCCAATCTTATATTAAAATTAAAATGGCAGAAATTACTTAAATGCCACATTAGTTAACTTTAAGTTTATTAACTTAAGGTTAACTAATCTTAATCGTATTCTTTTCTCTCTAGTTATTTGCTCTCTAGTTATTTGCTCTCTAGTTATTTGCTCTCTAAAGCGATCCCCCCTAAGAGTGTTTTTTATGCGCTTATAGAAAGTGAACTTATTGCTATGCGCTAAAATTCTATCTTGTCTTTACTTTGTTTTTATTAATTTTATATTGGAAAATTACGTCTTTGATCGCTATCTTGAAGATAGTAATTGTTTTATTGAGTATGGCAACTTGCTATACTCGCCACCTCAAATTTTGCTAGGAATTCCTTTATTGTTAACTCTTTTTCGTTTTATTTTGATGGCTTTTATCTTTCTATTTATTTGCATTGTTTCTTGCTCGTATTGTTTGATAAGGCCTTTTCATCGAAATAATGTTTACCATACGTCTAAATATTTAGGCAAGATGAGTAAGTTATTAGGCTTTGATGTTGAAGTAAGAATTCCTGAGTCAGTTAAGGCTGTCGGCCCTGCTATTTATGTGGCTAATCATCAAGACAATTATGATATATTTACCGTCGCTAATGCAGTGCAACCAGGTACGGTCACGCTAGGTAAAAAAAGTTTAAAATGGATCCCTTTTTTTGGTCAAATGTACTGGCTAACAGGAAATATATTAATTGACCGTAAAAACTCGAATAAAGCGATGGGCACAATGAATGTTACCGTCAAAAAAATCATTCGAAATAAACTTTCTATTTTGATGTTTCCTGAAGGTACTCGGAGTAAAGGGCGAGGGCTTTTACCTTTCAAAACAGGGGCTTTTCGTACGGCAATGCAAGCTAATGTTCCTATAATTCCTATTTGTGTTAGCAATCAAATAGGAACAATTAAATTGGGCCGTTGGAATAATGGGAAAATTCTTATTGAGCTATTAGAGCCTATTGTTATTCCTAATGATGATAGCGTCAGTGCACGTAATATCGCTGAGCAAACACACGCATTAATGAAAGAAAAAATTAGTCAACTTGATAAAGAACTAGCAGAAGGTAAATAAAATGATTGATAAAGAATTAGAAGGTTGGTTGGAGCATACCGATGCACTTGTAGGTGAGTTACTATCAGATGGAACGAACGAAGAGGTATATCATACTATTGAGCATCATTTTGCTAGTGAGAATTTTGATTTACTTGAGAAAGCCGCGATAGCTGCATTTAAACTTGGATTAGAAATTGAAGAGCCAGAAGAAGCTGAGCTTGAAAATGGCGACAAAGTCTTTGCCTTTGATATTGTAACCGAGCAAATGCTCAATGCTGAGTTACTACGAAAAGAAACCAAAGCGATGTTTGAATTAGCACAGAAATGCAACGTAGACTATGACGGCTGGGGCACTTACTTTGAAGAGTAAGCTTTTATTATCTAAGATAATTTATCTTTATATATAATTATCGCTATATCGGAAGAACTTTTTAATAAGTAGGCGAATAATCGACAAAACCTATCAAATAAAATACACTAGTGGTCATACCTTCTTTGTAAGTTTGAGAGAATTTTATGTCTGTTGTAATTAGTGGGACGGGGTTATTTACTCCTCCCGAAAGTATTTCCAATGATGAGTTAGTCACTTGTTTTAATCGTTATGTTGATCACTTTAATAGTAGTAATAAACAAGCTATTGAAAGCGGTGATATTACTGCGCTAGCTCATTCGAGTAGCGCTTTTATTGAAAAAGCTTCAGGTATCAAAAGCCGTTATGTTATGTCTAAGTCAGACATATTGAATATTGATGTTATGAGACCGACATTTGTTGAACGTCCCAATAACGAATTATCCTTACAAGCCGAAATTGGTGTTGCTGCAGCGAAACAGGCTATGGCTGCAGCCAATAAAACCGCGGCAGATATTGATCTTATTATTGTTGCTTGTGCTTATACACAGCGCTCTTACCCTGCTATGGCGATAGAAATACAGCAAGCGCTAGGCTGTTCAGGTTGGGGATTTGATATGTTGGTTGCTTGTTCTGCGGCAACCTTCGGGATTATCAATGCGGCTAATGCTATTCGTAGTGGTACAGCTAAAACCGTATTAGTGATTAACCCTGAAATACTGACACCACAAATTAACTATCGCGATAGAGATAGTCACTTTATTTTTGGTGATGTTGCTACTGCATCTATTGTTGAAGACTCTTCTACTGCGACAGGAGAGCATCAGTTTAAAATCATTGCAGAGCAGCCTATTACACAATTTTCAAATAATATTAGAAGTAATATTGGTTACATGAATCAATGTAGCCCTGACACTGAGAATGATGTGGATAAATATTTTATTCAGCAAGGTCGAAAAGTATTTAAAGAAGTACTGCCGATGGTATCGAACCTAATAGCATCGCAAATGGATAAGGTTGGCTTAGCACCAGAAAATATTAAGCGTCTTTATTTACACCAAGCTAATATTAATATGAATAACTTTATTGGTAAGAAGGTCTTAGGTCGCGATCCTACTCCTGAAGAAGCTCCTATCATTTTAGATGAGTATGCTAATACAAGTTCGGCAGGTTGTATTATTGCTTTGCATAAGCATCATGATGGTTTCAATTCTGGAGATAAAGCAGTGTTATGCTCTTTTGGTGCAGGTTATTCAGCGTGTTGTTTAATCTTAGAGTATGTTTAAAGACAGTGTAAAATGAAGTAGACATTAAAACAAAAAAACCACAGGTTATATATTACCTGTGGTTTTTTTTTATGTAAATTATTTAAGTAACGTTTTTATTCAAAAAACTGTGCAAAGAATAATTTAATGTAATCAACAACTTTAGAAAAGAAACTACCTTCATTAACTTCTTGTAGCGTAACCAGTGGGTATTGTGCAATCTCTTCATTTCCTAACTGTAGGAACAATTTACCAACAATTGTGCCTTTAGCTATCGGCGCTTTCAATTGTTGATCTAATTCAAATGTTGCTTCTAAATTCTTACGTTGACCACGAGGGATAGTAATAGGAATATCCATGGTTATGCCTAAATCTACTTCTTTCTTGTCACCCATCCAAATACGGTTAGTGGCAAACACTTCACCAGCTTGGTATGGCGTGAATGTTTCAAAGAAACGGAAACCATAATTAAGTAACTTTTTACTTTCTACTTTACGTGCACGCTCGCTTTCAGTACCCATTACTACGGTAATAAGACGCATGTTGCCTTTTGTTGCCGAGGTGACTAGGCTATAGCCAGCATTTGATGTGTGGCCTGTTTTCATGCCATCTACATTTAAGCTTTTATCCCATAACAATGAGTTACGGTTATATTGCTTGATATTGTTGTATGTAAAAGACTTTTGTTTATAAAGAGCATATTCATCAGGTACGTCACGAATGATTGCACCTGCTAAAGTTGCCATATCGCGAGGTGTAGTCATATGTGATGAGCTATCTAAACCATGACTATTCTCAAAAAATGAACTCGACATACCTAATTGCTCAGCATGAGCATTCATTAAATCGGCAAAAGCACCTTCACTACCGGCAATGTGCTCTGCCATAGCTACACAAGCATCATTACCTGATGCAATAATAATCCCTTTATTCAACAGTTCAACTGAAACTTCTGTGCCGACCTCAATAAACATTTTTGATGAGTCAGGGAAGTTTTTTGCCCAAGCATTTTCGCTGATTGTTACCTTATCATCATTGGATATGTTACCGCTTTTTAACTCTTTTCCTATGATATAACTTGTCATCATTTTGGTTAAACTGGCAGGTGCTAGTTGCATATCAGCATTGCTTTGAGCAATAACTTTGCCTGTAGTGAAATCCATTAAAATATAGCCTTTAGCATTAATTTGTGGTGCTTCAGGAATAATTGTTATTGCATGACTTATCGATGAAAAAGCTAAAGTCGTTCCAAGTAAGGAAGTTGATATTACTTTGAAAAAATTACGTATGATATTTTTTGATTTTATAGGCATAATTATTTAATGTTAGGTTCGATAGAGTGATGAATTAATATAAAGCTAGAGGAAAGTATAACAGCTCTAATTTACATGGCTATGGTTGATATTAAGTAAATTGTAAAAATCGATTTACAATTAGTATTAATATCTTAACGGTTGCATTATTTTGTCTATTATAAAGCCTTTAAATAGGCATTTGGGTAGCTACCTTTTTTTAGTTCTAGCAAGAGGTTATTTAAGGTTGTTGTATTCGCTATAGGGCCTATTTGAATGCGATATATACCGTTTTCTTTAGGAAATTTAACTGTTTGAGAATATTTAGCTGAGATTTCTTTCGCTATTGTTTGTGCAAGTTCATGCTTACTCGTAGCAAAGACTTGAATATGATCTTTTTCTTTCGTTAGTGACTTTTCAAGTAAATGGTCAGCAATGGTTTTACTGACGACTGGCTTGGCTTCAGCTTCTTTTTTGGGGATAGGTGGGCTCATTGCTGTTACCTTCTCTCCAAATTCAGTAATCGCACTGATTTTTACTTCTGCAGTCCCACTTGTTAGCATATCAAGCTTATAGGCTGCACTGTAGGATAAATCAATAATACGATTTTGATGAAAAGGTCCACGATCATTGACACGAACAATAACTGATTTATTATTCGCAAGATTAGTGACTTTAAGATATGTCGGTAAAGGCAAATGTTTATGTGCTGCACTCATGGCATACATATCATAAATTTCGCCATTGGACGTTAAATGACCATGAAATTTATTACCGTACCAAGAAGCTGTGCCGATTTGTTCAAAATTTTCTGCACTAGGTAATACTTTATAATTGATACCACGTACTTGATAGTCTTTATTCCCCCCTCTACTGTATGGCTCGGCACGTGCAATAGCATCTTGTTGTTCGCTTTGGTTTGGCAGTCGAGTTGGGATACTATCGTGCTTATCTTGATAACGGCCATTACTACAGGATGCGACGAGAAGCACCGAAATAATTAAGAAAAGTGTTTGTAGAATTCTCATGAATTGACTCATTGTATAAAACGTTTGATTGTTATAGTTGCAGTATATTTATTATGGTTTTAGTAAAAAGTAATATCTTATGTTCGCTGTTAAGCTATGTTGATAATAAATTAAGACGAAATAACTGAATATTATACATGAAATCGCCTATGTGTACTGATAGCCATAAGCATGCCAAAACCGGCGAGCAAAGTCACCATTGAAGTACCTCCAAAACTAACTAAGGGAAGTGGTACGCCAACCACTGGTAATAAGCCTGATACCATACCTATGTTTACAAAGACATAAACGAAGAAGGTTAAAGTTATGCTACCGGCTAATAACTTTGTAAATGCATCTTGAGCATGCGTAGCAATCCATAACCCGCGCATTACAATAAGTAAGTATACTGCGAGTAATATGCCGACGCCAACTAAACCAAACTCTTCGCTGAAAACGGCAAAAATAAAGTCGGTATGTCGTTCAGGTAAGAATTCGAGTTGTGACTGTGTACCTTGTAACCAGCCTTTACCGGTAACGCCGCCTGAGCCAATTGCTATTTTAGATTGAATAATATGGTAGCCTGAGCCAAGCGGGTCTTGTTCAGGGTTTAAAAAGGTCATTACGCGTTGTCTTTGATAATCTTTCATCAAAAACATCCATAAAATAGGAGCAAAAGCTGAGCCTAAACCAACACATACACCAATGAGTTTCCAGCTTGCACCAGCAAGGAATATGACAAAAATACCTGAGCTAGCGATTAATAATGATGTGCCTAAATCAGGCTGCTTAGCAATCAAAAGCGTTGGCATTAATACTAAAATAAAAGCGAAAAACATCGTGGTTTTTTTTACGGGAAGACTTTCTTGGCTAATAAACCAAGCAATCATAATAGGGACAATGAGCTTCATTATTTCAGATGGTTGAAACTTCATAAAACCTAAATCTAACCAACGCTGTGCCCCTTTACCTACATGGCCAAAAAGTAATACGGAAACGAGTAATAATATTCCTATTACAAAAACAGGTACTGCCCATTTTTTATAGGAGAGGGGAGGAATTTGAGCAACGGCTACCATAACAACTAAAGCAACGCCTAATCGAATCGCTTGACGGTAAACTATGTCTATATCTTGCCCGCCAGCACTGTAGACAATAAATAATCCTAGTGCCATAAGTGATAATATGCCGAGCAGTAAAACTAAATCGATATGCAATTTTTGCCATATACTATAGGTTTGTTCTTGCGCTTCGTTATTATTCCGCATGACTAGTGCTCAAATTGTGTTGTAATGGCGAGTGAGTATGGTGATGAGCAACATCATCTGTATCGATAGTTGAACTTCCATAGCTAGATGCAATTTCTCTGTTGCCAAAGTACTGATCCATAATTTGTCTTGCTACAGGGCCTGCATTGGTGCCACCGCCACCTTTTGAAACGTTTTCTATTGCCACTGATACGACTATTTCAGGTGCATTATAGGGAGCAAAAGCGATAAACATTGCGTTGTCTCGTTGATTTTCTTTTGTTTTTTCTGCATCATATTTTTCGTCTTGTTTAATACGCGCAACCTGTGCTGAACCGGTTTTTCCTGCGGCATCATATTTTGCACCTTTAAATGGTGCATGAGCTGTTGCGCTAATTTCTTGAACTGTTCGGTGCATAGCGTTAAGTATTAAGTCCCAATGCTTGTCATTTTTTAGTACTAAAGGTGCTTGCTCTTCATAAATGACTTCTTCTTCAATATCTGAGTCTCTGCTGCGTTCTTTAGTTGATTTAAGCAAGTGTGGTACTCTGCGTTTGCCGCGATTTACTAAGGTTGTTAATGCTTGGGTTAATTGTAATGGGGTAACGGTCCAATAACTTTGTCCAATACCAACCGACAAGGTTTCACCTGTATACCAAGCTTTATTGTAGCGAGCACGCTTCCATTCGACACTAGGCATGATACCGCTACTTTCTTCATGTATATCAATGCCAGTGTAATCTCCAAAACCAAAGCGTTCCATCATGGTACTAATTTTGGTGATACCGAGCTTAAAAGCTAAATCAAAAAAGTAGATATTACAGGATTGCTCAATTGCTTTATTTAAGTCAACCCAGCCATGGCCCCACTTTTTCCAATCACGGTATTTATTAGGTAAACCTTTAAGTTGATACCAGCCAGGATCCCAAACTCGGGTTTCAGGTGTAATAATACCTTCTTCTAACCCTGTTAATGCTAAGAAGGGTTTTACTGTTGATGCTGGCGGGTAACCTTGCACACTTCTATTAATTAGGGGTAAATCTTTTGAATTACGTATTTTATTCCAATCTTTAGTGCTAATACCATGGACAAATAAATTACCATCGTAACTAGGGTTAGAGTACATTGCTAAAATATCGCCTGTACGTGGATCCATCGCAACTACCGCACCACGTTTTCCTGCCAGAGCACGTTTAGCGATCATCTGTAACTCAATGTCGAGTGTTAACGTTAAGTCCTTACCTGGTGTTGGCGGTTTATAATCTAATGTTCGAATAACTCGACCTCGACTATTTACCTCAACTTCTTGATGGCCGATGGTACCGTGCAGAATATCTTCATAATATTTTTCAATACCTAGCTTCCCTATGCCATGCGTTGCTGCATAGTTTTCAGACTTGCCATCAATTTCAAGTTGATTAGCATCTTTACGATTTATGCGTGCTACATAACCTAAGTTATGTGTTGTTAACTTACCAAAAGGGTAATAACGTTTTAGCCGAGCATCGACAAAAACACCGGGGAATTTATGCTGATTAACGGAGAAAAGGGCAACTTGTTGCTCGCTTAAGCGAGGGTGTAACTCTATTTGTTTGAAGCGGCGTTTACGTTTAACCGATTTGAAAAAGCTTTTTTTTCTATCATCACTTATGTTAAGTAACGTACTAATTTCGTCGATACTCTCTTGTAAATTTTCAGTTTGCTCAGGTATAACTGCTAGGCTGTAAACTGGTTTGTTATCAGCAAGAATGACACCATTTCGATCATAAATTAGACCGCGATTCGGGGCAACAGGTAATAGTTTTATTCGATTAGAGTTAGAACGTGTTTGGTATTTTTCGAATGAATTTACTTGCAGTGAATAAATATTATTAAACAATATTAATATAAGTATTAATACACCCATAAATATAATAAAGGTACGGCGAGCAAATAAGTTTGCTTCTGCGCTATGATTACGCATCGTAATACGACGTTTAGCCACAATTATTTCCTTTAAGCCATACTATTTTAGCAGCGAATATATTTTTATTAGCACACTTATTGTAAATAATTTTATAAAGAAAGCTTTGTCCAGCTATACAATAAGTCGTCACAGCTATTCTCTATGATAAGGGTGATTAGTATTAACGCTCCAAGCGCGATACAAGCTTTCAGCAATGAGAATTCTTACCATAGGGTGTGGTAAGGTTAATGACGATAAAGACCATTTTTGTTCACTGGCTTTGATGCAAGCAGGAGATAAGCCTTCTGGACCACCTACCAATAATGCGACATCTCTACCGTCAAACTGCCAACGTTCAAGTTGTTTGGCAAGTTGTGGCGTATCCCAAGGTTTACCTTCCACCTCTAAAGTGACTATTCGGTTTCCTTTGGGAATAGCGTTGAGTAACTGCTCACCTTCTTTTTCTAAAATACGGGCAATATCTGCATTTTTGCCACGCTTTCCTGCTGATATTTCGACTAACTCAAATGGTAAGTCACGAGGAAAGCGACGAGAATATTCGCTAAAGCCCTGAGTGACCCAACTAGGCATTTTGGTGCCGACGGCATATAAAGTTAGTTTCATTATTAAGCCCAGCTAAATTATTCTTCTGCCCATAACTGTTCTAAATTATATTTATCGCGTTCTTCATCTGTCATCACATGAACGATAATATCGCCTAAATCAACTAATGACCATTCACCAACATCGTTACCTTCTATTCCTCGAGGAGCAGAGCCAGCAGCGCGACATTCCATTGCAACAGATTGGGCGATGGATTTTACGTGACGCTTTGAGTTACCTGAGCAGATAATCATATAGTCAGCAAAACTTGCTTTATTAGTAATATGAAGAGAAACAATATCTCTTCCTTTCATATCATCAAGTTTTTCTATAACAAATTTATTAAGTTCTTCAGTTTGCAAGGTTGTTCTTCCTAGAGTTAGGTTTATTGTTAAGCTCGGTATTAAAGCACCGATAATAGCTGCGTTAAAATACGCACCATATAAGTTGGTAATAGTAACACTTTTTGATGAAGCCGTTAACGATAAAGCATATTTTTGTTGATTAAATCTAATACTTTTGGATTTAATAACTTTTGGCAGCTCTGTTTATTAATTAAACGTTGTCTTATTTCACTAGAAGAAAGGTTGATATTTAAGTGTTTTTCATTGTTTGGTAGGCTGCAAGGGAGTAATAAAATACCGCCATATTTTTTTTGTTTCAATGCATGTACATCCGAAACTTGGTGTTCATTGAGTAGTATTTGAGTCGCGTGGTTGAGGTTCTCTAGTTGATAGTTTGGTCGGGTATTTACCACTAAATGACAAAGCGATAATATTTCTTGATACTTATGCCATTGCGTAAAAGTTAATAAAGAGTCTAGGCCCATGATGAAATATAAACGTGAATTGGGATATGATAATGCTAATTCTTTTAAAGTATCGACAGTATAAGAATAGCCACTACGGTGTAATTCGCGTTCATCACAACTAAAGATAGATTCACTTTCACAGGCTAACTTTACCATGGTAGCTCGTTGTTTGGCGCTGACATTAGGCGTTGCTTTATGAGGGGGAATGCTTGCAGGAATAACTAGCACTTTATCTAATGACAAATGCTCCGCGACTGCCTTGGCGGGTAAAGTATGACCAAGATGAATGGGGTTAAAGGTACCACCTAAAATGCCAATATCATTCACTGTTCTTTGCACTCACATTTGCTGTATTTATCATCTTTTACTCTTTATCTTCTTTATTCTACTTAACTAGCTTAAGTTAAATGTAGATTAACCATATTCATAGTTCAGTGAAAAGTGCTGAGTAGTCTCGCCGTGATAAAGTGTGATACATAGATCTGCTAATAATATAAAAGCGTTAAATTCACTGCTTGTTTTACTGATTAAATCAATATCGGCCAGTCGTGACACCGCTCGTTTGGCATTTTTCAAGCTTATATGTGTTAGTGCATGCTGATATAAAGGTTTACGTTTATCCCAAATACGATATTCTTTATATAAGTCATTGAGTGGTGTTCCTTGTGCTAACTTACTTAGCATGGTGTATAACTGGCTAACTTCTTTGTGAAAGACCCAAATTATTTGTCCGGTAGCTGCGCCTTCCTGTTGTAACTGATCCAACATCACAACGCACTTTTTGCAATTACCTAGTAATAATGCATCAATAATTTGAAATGGATTAAACTTAGCCTGTTTGGTGACTAGTTTTTCTGCTTCATTTAAACTAATTAGTTGATTATTAGTCGGGAATAGTAGTGAAAGTTTCTGCAGCTCTTGTTCTAGAGCGGGTAAATTTCCCTCGCATAGCTCAATTAATAATGACGATAATTCAGGTGCTAGGTTGATATTCAAGTTTCTTGCTTGCTGTTGTAGCCATCGAGGTAGGCTTTTGGTATCAATATCATATATTGGCAGGTAGCAGCCTAGTTGGGTGAAGGTTTTAAACCATTTTTTATTCGCACTAGGTCCATCAAGTTTAGGGCCATGAAAAATAAACACGACATCTTGTAATGCGACATTTTTTTCAATCACTTCACTCAATGCAAGTAAGCTTTTATTACCATGATCTCCAATCTTAACCGTAGTTAACTCTACTTCAATAATACGTTGGTTAGAGAATAAGCTCATTGATTGATATTCATCAATAAGCTGCTGCCAATCAAAACTATTATCACTAGTAAAGCGAATTACTTCACTAAAACCTTGTTGCAAGGCATGATTTCTAATTGTTGCTAAGCTATCATTTTTTTGCCAAGGCTCATCCCCAAAAACCAACCACACCGGTTTAAAGCCTTGTGTTAGTGTTTGCTGTAGTTGGTTGTGGTAAATCTTCATGGATGCCTTGTTTTAAATTAGCGAAAATTGTCGATGCTATCGTTGAATTCTTGCCATATCTCGTAAAATTTTATCGGCAGCAGACTTTCTCATTTCGCTTAACAATAGTGATAACTCTCGAGATTTTGCTAATGCTAGATTAGGATCATCTTGGTAGTCTCGGTTTAATTCAAAGCTGAAGTTTTGAGGCTCTTCAGGTGCTTCACCATCTGCAGAGCCAAATTGTAACTGATAATGAACTGTATAAATGAGTTCATATTCAGCTACTTGACCGTTTTGAAATACTGATAAGGTTCTTCTATCTAGCGTATCAGAGAGTATGCGCAGTTCAGGCTTTTGTGCACTTTTATATTTTAGTACATTAACCTGGTTGCGCGAAAGGTGTTGTTTTAACAAGCGGGTCAACTCCCCATGTACATCACTAGAGCTTACGTATAAGGTTTGCAATTCATCACTAAGCAAATAATCACCACGCAGATGGAAGCCACAAGCGCTTAAAAAGCTAGTGGACAATATTACAAGAAAAATACAACTCCGTTGCTTAATAGCCCGACGGCTTACATACTGCATTAGTGAAAAATTCATCTTAGTTAGCCACTATATTCAATAATTTACCAGGTATATAGATAACTTTGCGAATAGTGTTACCTTCAGTAAATTTCAGTACATGTTCATTGTTTAAGCCTAGTGCTTCAACGGTCTCTTTAGTCGCATCAGCAGCAACGGTAATTTTTGCACGTAATTTACCATTTACTTGAACAATAATTAATTTCTCATCTTCAACTAACGCGCTTTCATCAACTACAGGCCATTGTGCATTTTCAACCGCGTTGTTGTTATCAACCTCGGTTTGTTGCGTTAATTGGTTCCATAGGTAGTGACACATGTGTGGTGTAATAGGTGTTAACATAATAACTACCGCACGAAGCGCTTCAAGCATTACTGCTTTGTCTTCATCAGTGGTCATTGGTGCCTTAGTTAAATGGTTCATTAACTCCATTATGGCAGCTATTGCCGTATTGAAAGTATTACGACGACCTACATCATCCGTTACTTTAGCAATTGTTTTATGTAGTTCACGACGGAGTTTTTTCTGGTCAGCATTCAAGTTAATATTATCGACTGCTGTTGACTCTCCATTTATCTCAATAAAGTCATGTACCAGTTTATAAACACGCTTAACAAAACGGTGTGCTCCTTCAACGCCTGAATCAGACCATTCTAATGTTTGCTCTGGTGGTGAGGTAAACATAATAAATAAACGCACAGTATCTGCGCCGTATTTATTAATAACTTCTTGTGGGTCAATACCGTTATTTTTAGACTTTGACATTTTACTCATGCCAGCAGAAATAACGGGTTTTCCATCAATATTACTAATGGCAGAGGTTACTTGACCTTTTTCATCACGCTCAACGGTTACATCGGTAGGTGCAATCCATTCTTGTCCGCCATTATCAGCTTCTCGATAATATGTATCTGCTAGCACCATGCCTTGACATAATAATTTTTTGTAAGGTTCGTCGCAATCAACTAAACCAACATCGCGTAGCAATTTATGGAAAAAACGAGAATAAAGTAAATGTAAAATAGCGTGTTCAATACCACCAATATATTGATCCACTGGCAGCCAATAATTTGCTTTAGCTGGGTCGATCATTTGAGTATCATCGTTTGGTGAGCAATAACGTGCGTAATACCATGAAGATTCCATAAAGGTATCGAAAGTATCAGTTTCGCGTAAAGCTGGTTCACCATTGAAGGTCGTTTTTGCCCATTCAGGATCATCTTTAATAGGTGATGTAACGCCATTCATTACTACATCTTCTGGTAAAACAACAGGTAACTCATTTTCAGGCACTGGCACTGACTCACCATTTGCAAGGTTAATCATTGGAATTGGTGTACCCCAATAACGTTGACGCGATACACCCCAATCACGTAGGCGGAAGTTAGTTGTTACTTTTCCTTTGTTTTCGCTAGCTAACTTTTCGCTTATTGCAGCAAATGCTTGGTCAAAATTCAGTCCATCAAACTCGCCAGAATTAATTAGAATCCCTTTTTCTGTAATCGCTGCTTTTTCTATATCGTCTTCCGCTTCTCCATTTTCTGCTGAAGTAGTCACCACCTGAATTATTTCAAGACCATACTTTTTAGCGAATTCATAATCACGTTGATCATGACCAGGAACCGACATTACCGCACCAGAGCCATAATCCATTAGAACAAAGTTAGCTGCCCAAACAGGGACTAATTTACCTGTAAGCGGGTGAATAGCTTTAAATCCAGTATCAACACCTTTCTTTTCCATCGCAGCCATGTCAGCTTCTGTGGTTTGGTTGCCTTTACATTCTTGAATAAAGTCTGCTAATGCTGTATTGCCTTTTTCTGCATTATTTTTTGCAGCAATTAGTGCTAATGGGTGCTCAGCAGCTAAGGCGACATAAGTAACGCCCATTAAGGTATCAGGACGTGTAGTGTAAATATCAAAGCTTTCTTGTTTACCTTCAACTAAGCCATCAACTTGAAAGGTCATATCAACGCCTTGTGAGCGACCAATCCAGTTACGCTGCATCGTTTTAACTTGCTCAGGCCATCCTGTTAGTTGATCTAAGTCATCAAGTAATTCTTGTGCGTAACCGGTAATTTTTATAAACCATTGAGGAATTTCTTTCTTTTCAACGATTGCGCCAGAGCGCCAACCGCGGCCGTCAATGACTTGTTCGTTTGCTAATACGGTTTGATCAACCGGATCCCAATTTACCGTGGCATTTTTCTTATAGACTAGGCCTTTTTCATACAGCTTAGTGAAAAACCATTGTTCCCAACGATAGTAATCTTGTTTACAGGTTGCTAATTCTCGTCCCCAGTCATAGCCAAAACCTAAAGATTTTAGCTGGTTGCGCATATAGTCAATGTTTTGATAAGTCCATTTTCCTGGTGCGCTTTTATTTTTAATCGCGGCATTCTCAGCAGGTAAACCAAAAGCATCCCAACCCATAGGTTGCATTACATTTTTGCCTTGTAGGCGTTGATAGCGAGAAACTACGTCACCTAAGCTGTAATTACGTACATGTCCCATATGTAAACGGCCACTAGGGTATGGGAACATGGCAAGACAATAGAACTTTTCTTTGCTGTCATCTTCAACAGCTTTAAATGTATCGTTTTCAGTCCAAAATTTTTGTACTGATGCTTCAATCAATTGGGGATTATAAATGGCTTCCATTAGGGGGTCTCTAACGCTATTTTAGATGTTATTGTAGGGTGTTTAATCTGCTTGGATTATAATAAAAAACAGGTGGAACACGCAATAAACTTGAGTTTAAATTATCGTGATAGAATACCTTATCTAGCGTGCTAACAACAAGCTTATATTGGCAATTTTGTCTATACTGTTAGTAAGTGTATTCATAAATATAATGAGAAAAGGAAAAGGTAATGGCAAATCAAAAAGACTATCTTGTAGAAATTTACCAAGATCTCAGTAATTGGCTGGAAGAAATGACTGAGTCACAAAAGCCAAAAGTTATTGAATTAGTGAAGCAAGCGAAATTATATGCCAAGGCAGCTGAAGAGATGTCAGAGGAAAAAGTAAATCAATTTACAGATAACTTAAAACACGATTTACATGATTTTTATTTGCAAAATCAATCAGAGGCTAAGGATTCTACTTATTTAGGGTTACTCAATGAAACACTATGGTCGACGCTTGCTCAATTAACCGATAAGTCGCAAGTTGAATGGGCTGAATTAGTGGAAGATTTTGAGCATGATGGATTATACAAAGTGGGTGATTTTATTGGTTTTGGTGAATTGGCTTGCCAACAATGTGGTGATAAACAGCATATTGTGCATTTTAGTGAAGTGACGGAATGTGTTAAATGTGGTGGAGATAGCTTTACCCGTTTACCATTAGATCCTTAAAGTATCTTTAAGCTAGAGTAAGCATTTATATTGTTAGCTAAGCGCTTAACTAGTACACTAACGCTATAGCTTTATCTCGCTTGCTCTATTTTAAAAAGTAATATTCTCAAGGACATACATGATAACAACACCTGCTTTGCAGTGTAAAATTACTGCTGAACAACTTAGCTCTACTCTATCTGCCAAACTTTTCTCTCAAAAAAAAGATGCTAGCGAAATAAAACAAATTTTTGTCGGCCACGAGCGGGCTAAAGAGGCATTAGATTTTGGTCTTTCAATGTCGTCTGTAGGCTTTAATGTGTTTGCTATGGGAGAACATGGCATAGGAAGACAAACATTAATTAAGCAGTTGTTAGCTAAATTAGCAAAAGAACAAGCGACTCCTGTTGAGTGGTGTTACATCAATAACTTTGATGAAAGTCATGCACCTTATAAACTTTACGTTAATCCAGGTGATGGTAAACAGTTGTTATCACGCATGAATAAGTTTATTGATGAATTAATGGATTTATTCCCTGAAATTTTTGATAACCCAGGCTATCAACGATATAAGTCTGCTATCGATCGTGATTTTAATAAAAAATATGATGAAGCTATTTCTACTGTTGAAAAAATAGCGCTGAAAAACAATGTTTCCTTATATGAAGAAAATGGCGAAGTAGGTTTTGCTCCTTTAGTTGATGGTAAGCCATTAAATGATAAAGAATTTGCTAATATTAATGAAACTGAAAGAGCTCAGTTTTATAAATTGCTAGGCGAATTAGAAATTGCACTGGCTGAACAATTAATTGAGTTGCCATTATGGAAACGTGAATCATCAGATTTATTACGTAAACTGAAAATTGAAACGGCAGAGCAAGCAATAAAACCCTATTTACAAGAACTAGAACAAGAGTTTAGTGAAAATGCAGGGATATTAAAATACCTCAGCAAGGTTAGTAATCATGTCGTTGATGTATCGTTAGAAATTCTAGTCAATAATGAAGATGATGCACCTAATGATAAAGAACTGCGTAAACTTATGGTTGAACGCTTTTTACCCAATTTATTAGTGCCTAGAAATGAAACTGATGGCGCACCTGTTGTCTATGAGCAAAACCCAACATATCAAAATTTATTTGGTCATGTAGATTATTCTAGCTTTCAAGGCAGTACTTATACTAGTTATCGATTAATTCGTCCTGGCGCATTACATAAAGCGAACGGTGGTTATTTATTACTTGATGCTGATAAGTTATTAACACAGCCTTTAGTATGGTCTCGTCTTAAGCTGGCGTTGAAAACTGGGCAAATAACAATAGAGAATCCTTACTCAGAGTTAAGCCAACCTGGTTCGTACAGTTTACAGCCTGAAAAAATACCGCTAAGTGTAAAGGTTATTTTATTAGGTGATGCTGAAATCTATTACACTCTGCAAGATTACGATCAAGAATTTACCGAATTATTCCGAGTATTAGCTGACTTTGATCGTCATTTAGAGAAAACAGATCATAACTTAATTGCTTTCGGTAATTTGATTCGTCAACGTGCATTTCAACACAATTATCCTGAAATTGATGATGAAGCAGTACTTGAGCTTGTTCGTTACTCGTTAAGACGAGCTGAGCACCAACATAAAATTTCTGCCAATATTGTGCAAGTAAATGACTTATTAGATGAAGCGAACTATTGGTGGAATAAAAGTGGTGCAAACGGTACTTTAAAGTCTGAGCATGTTGCTATGGCATTAGCAGCTAAAAAACGTCGTACAGGAAGATTAAGCGAAACTTGGCTTGATGAAATTAAAGAGCAACAAGTACTAATTAATACGGAAGGTGAGTTCATTGGAAAAGTAAATGGCTTAACAGTATTAGAAATTGGTGATAGTGTTTTTGGTACTCCTGCACGTATCACGGCAACCGTTTATGCTGGTAGCCAAGGTGTAACTGATATTGAGCGTGAAGTTGATTTAGGTAAATCTATTCACTCTAAAGGTGTTTTGTTGTTAACAGGGTATTTAGGGCATAAGTATGGTCAAAGTTTTCCTGTCGCTATTTCGGCTAATATTGCCATTGAACAATCTTATGGTCATATCGACGGGGATAGTGCCTCAATGGCAGAGCTGTGTGCATTGATTTCAGCGGTTACTTTATTACCAATAGATCAAAGCTTAGCTATTACGGGCTCTATTAACCAGCATGGCGAAGTGCAATCAATTGGCGGCGCTAATGAAAAAATAGAAGGTTTCTTTCAACTTTGTAAAGATAAAGGATTAACTGGCAAACAAGGCGTTATTATCCCCAAAACCAATGTTATTAACTTAATGTTAAATAACGAAGTTATACAAGCGGTGGAGCGTGGTGAGTTTTCAATTTATGCAGTAGAAACGATTGATCAAGCATTAGAGTTATTAATGAAAAACACGGCAGGCGTAATGAATAGTACAGGTCGTTATCCTCGACAATCAATTCATGGATTAGCTTTAGAGAAGCTATCTCATTTTGCTCAACTGTTAGAAGGTGAAGAGGAATAACTTTTTCGTTATTTTAAAAGCCTAAAGTCGTCATCTTGAACTTGATTCAGGGTCTTAATTACGGTGTGTGTACTCTATGAGATTCTGTATTAAGTGATCTACGGAATGACGACTGATTTGTTATCTTAAAACTTGAACAACACATACTTTACAACTAATTTTTTTATAAGCGAGTATCCTTTCTTTATTCACACCGTACTAAATATTGGGTATAGTCGTTAAATTACTCATTTTAAAAGTAACCTTATGTTTAAAAAATTAATTTTATTGTGTGCTTTAAGTATGCCATTGCTAGGTTGTGTCGCTAATGCACCGTTTTCGGGCGGTATTACAACTGATGTACTGTTGAACGATTATGATAAATTTAGCGAGCAATACAAAGCGTTTACGCCAACAGCGCAAGATATAGCATTAATGCAAAAGTTAAAAGGCAAAGAGCTTATTGTATTATTTGGAACATGGTGCCACGACAGTGAGCGAGAAGTGCCAAAACTAATTAAGTTACTTGAAGAGTCTAAAGTAAAGCTTGCAAGTATTAACTATGTAGCTGTGGATTACGATAAACGTGATGCTGGCGGTATAGCAGAGGCGAACGATTTACAATACACCCCTACGTTTATTGTTAAACAAAATGGTAAAGAGCTAATTCGGGTAATTGAAAAGCCAACGGGCTCATTGGCGCAAGACTTAACTCAGAGCCTGTAAATGCTACTTGCTCATATCACTCCTGTAACTTTCTCGTGATCCTGAACTCTAAGTCGTCATTCTGAGCTTGATTCAGGATCCCAATCGTTATGCTGCGTAGTTGATGGATTCGTTATCCTAACTACTATTCAACCATACTATTAGGGTTCCGTATTAAGTGATCTACGGAATGATGACTGATTTGTCACCCTGAACTTTAAAACAACCTTAATACCGACTATATTTTTATTATAGTGTCACTAAATTAACATAATCTTATTTTATAAATAACAATAAATATAGGTGCTACAAATGAGGTGTTCACTACTATTTGTATATTTTTCATTGTGTTAACTTTAATGAGAATAACAATAATAATAGTGTTTAACTAATTGATAGGGTATAAGTGAAAAATTGACACTTGTGTCAGTTTTTCACTCTGGTATATTGAGACCATTACCGCTTGTCTCGAAAAGTAACAAGGAATTACGGAAAAGATTATGATAAATAATACCGTTCGTTTTTTATTTAAAAATAACGTTGTCAGTATAGAGAATATAGACCCTAATATAACTGTTTTACAGTATCTACGTGAAATACAGTTTAGTACTGGTAGTAAAGAAGGTTGTGCTTCTGGAGACTGTGGTGCTTGTACTGTCGTTGTTGCTGAGTTAGATAGTGACAACACGGGGCAACTTCATTATAAATCAATTAATTCATGTATTACTTTTGTCGGTAATTTACATGGAAAACAATTGATTACGGTAGAAGATTTAAAAGAGAACAATAACTTACATCATGCTCAGCAAGCACTGGTTGATAATCATGGCTCTCAATGTGGCTTTTGTACACCCGGCTTTGTTATGTCTTCTTTTGCTTTACATAAGCATAATCAAACACCAAGTCGTGGGGAAGTACTAGAGGCGTTAGCGGGTAATTTATGCCGTTGCACTGGCTATCGTTCAATTATTGAAGCTGCTATTACCTCAAGTGTTGGTAGTGATGAAGACTCTTTCGCTAAACATTATCAAGAAACTGTTGCAACGCTTACTGAGCTACAAAAGTTACCAGCACCTAGCTTAGCGGGTGATGGTCATCAGTATATTTCTCCTTTAACTATCGATGAATTGGCATATGAGTTAACTGTAGAGCCCGAATCAACATTAGTGGCTGGTGGTACAGATTTAGCGCTTTCAGTGACTCAAAATTTAGCAACCATTAATAAGCTGGTTTATGTCGGTAATGTTGATGAATTGATGAACATAGAAGAAACAGAGTCTGAAATAGTGATTGGCTCAGCACTGCCATACAGTAAATTCATCGATACATTACACCATTATTATCCTGATTTAGGTGACATGATTGAGCGTATTGGCTCTAAGCAAATACGTAACACAGGTACATTAGGTGGCAATATTGGTAATGCATCACCTATTGGTGACATGCCTCCAGCATTAATTGCTCTTGGTGCCACCATGACATTACATCTTAATGGTGTTGAACGCACAATACTGGTGGAAGATTATTTTGTTGATTACAAAAAAACAGTGCTTAAACCATCGGAATTTATCAAATCAATACAAATTCCTAAGCCTGCAGTAGGTCAAACTTTGAAGCTTTATAAAATATCTAAACGTATTGATGATGATATTTCAGCGGTACTAGCAGCCTTTTTTATTGAAGAGTCAGCGCAAAAAATCACTACTGTTCGCTTAGCTTTTGGTGGCATGGCTGCCACACCTAAACGAGCATCTTTGGCTGAAAAAGCACTATTAGGTAGCAGCTTTACTAAGGAATCTGTTGAACAAGCAAAAGTCGCATTATTAACTGATTTTAATCCAATGTCTGATGTACGCGCATCAGATAAGTATCGTATGAAAGTTGCGCAAAACCTGATTGAGAAGTGCTACCTAGAGCTGCAAAGTCATGTGATAGAAACACGGGTGGTGAATTATGCGTAGTCTTATTGATGTAGCAAAAGCGAATACAAACAAAGTACATAAAAATACTGATGCAAACCTTGTTAATGGACAAGAAAATGTTGGTTTAGGTGGTGTCGGTCGGTCTAAAAAGCATGAAAGCGCAGAGAAGCATGTTGCTGGTGAAGCTATTTATGTCGATGATCGACCTTCATTACGCGGTGAATTACATGCTGCGGTTGGTCAATCTACTCACGCTCATGCGAATATTCTTTCGATAGACTTATCTGCCGTAAAAAAAGCCGAAGGTGTGGTTGCGGTAATCACTGTTGACGACGTTCCTGGGCATACAGATATTGGTCCGGTATTTCCTGGTGATCCCGTTTTAGCTATTGGTAAAGTAGAGTTTGTTGGTCAACCTATTTTTGCGGTGGCGGCCACTAGTTATGACTTAGCGCGTAAAGCGGTCAAGTTAGCAAAAATTGAATACCAAGCGCTTGAAGCCGTATTAACTGTAAAAGATGCTTTAGCAAAACAGAACTTTGTTCGCCCGCCATTTACGATGAAACGTGGCGATTCTGACGTTGCTATTGCTGATGCGGAACATCAATTATCAGGCGAGATCGTTGTTGGTGGACAAGAGCATATGTACCTTGAAGGTCAAGTGTCTACTGCGGTACCAACAGAAGATGGTGGCATGGAAATATTCACTTCATCACAGCATCCTAGCGAAGTACAAAAATTAGTCGCTGAAGTGTTAGCTATTCCATTAAATAAAGTTTTAGTGGATATGCGCCGCATGGGTGGTGGTTTTGGTGGCAAAGAAACGCAAGCTGCACCTTGGGCATGTATTGCCGCCTTACTTGCCAATGAAACTAAACGACCTGTTAAATTCAAGTTAGGTCGTATGGATGACATGATCATGACGGGCAAGCGTCATCCCTTTGAAAATAACTACCGGGTTGGCTTTGACAACAATGGCCAAATTAAGGGAATTAATATTGAAGTGAATGGTAATTGTGGCTATTCACCTGATTTATCTGATGCAATTGTTGATAGAGCAATGTTTCATTCAGACAACGCTTACTTTTTAGATCAAGCAACCGTTACAGGTAATCGATGTAAATTAAACACGGTGTCTCATACCGCTTACCGTGGTTTTGGTGGGCCTCAGGGCATGATGACCATTGAAATGGTTATGGATGATATTGCTCGTCATCTAGGTAAAGACCCGTTAGAGATTAGAAAAGTAAATTTGTACGGTGATATTGAACGTAACATGACTCATTATCATCAAAAGGTAGAGCATAATAATTTATCTGAAATAATTGAGACACTTGAAGCAAGCTCTGACTATCAATTACGTCGTCAAGCCATTACAGTGTTTAATGCTAATAGTCCTATTTTGAAAAAAGGCATAGCCTTAACACCGGTAAAGTTTGGTATCTCATTTACAGTGCAGCATTTAAATCAGGCTGGCGCACTCGTACATATTTACACTGATGGTACTATCCACTTAAATCATGGTGGTAGTGAAATGGGGCAGGGTCTCAATACCAAAGTGGCACAAATTGTTGCCGAAGAGTTTAAAGTAAATGTGGATACTGTGGCTGTTTCTTCTGCCCGTACTGACAAAGTACCCAACACCTCTCCAACGGCAGCATCTTCGGGAACTGACTTAAATGGTAAAGCCGCAGAAGCTGCAGCTAAAATTATTAAACAACGTTTAATTGATTTTGCTTGTGAAAAATATCAAGTTTCAGCATCGCAAGTTATATTTGAAAACAATAATATTGTGGTAGGTGAGCAAACGTTTAGTTTTGCAGAGTTTTGTCAGATTGCTTATATGGGCCGAGTATCTTTATCTTCTACTGGATTCTATAAAACGCCTAAAATTCATTTTGATCGCGCCACAGCTAAAGGTCGTCCGTTCTTTTATTATGCAACCGGTGCGGCAGTATCTGAAGTGATAATCGATACGTTAACAGGTGAATATAAAACGTTACGTACCGATATATTGCAAGATGTAGGGCATTCAATTAACCCTGCTATTGATATTGGACAAATAGAAGGAGCGTTTATTCAAGGTATGGGGTGGTTAACCACTGAAGAGTTGATGTGGAATGAGCAAGGCCGTTTGCTGTCAAATAATCCGGCTACTTACAAAATACCTGCGATTAATGACACACCGCAAGACTTCCGTGTGACCTTGATGCCTGACGCGCCTAATCGCGAGCATACTATTTATAACTCTAAAGCCGTAGGGGAGCCGCCGTTTATGTTGGGCATGTCGGTTTGGTGTGCATTGAAAGATGCTATTTCAAGTATTGCTGATTATAAAATTAGTCCTGAACTTGATACGCCAGCAACCCCAGAACGCGTGCTTTGGGCTGTTGAAGCAGTAAAAGCACAGTCATCAGCAACAGCTTAACGTGGTGATAAACGTGATGATAAACGTGATGATTAGCGAAGGGTGAGAGACGTAGTATGACTATTTCCACCAGTAAAAACTGGAACAGTGCAGTATATCAATTAAGTAAACAAGGCCAAGCTTATGTTTTAGTAACCCTTGTCGGCGTATCAGGCTCAACACCGAGAAATAGTGGCACTAAAATGGTGATTAGCCAAGATGACATTTACGACACTATTGGTGGTGGTCATCTTGAGCATAAAACAATTAAGTATGCACAAAAAATGCTAGCTGTGGGTAAAAGTGGTCAACATTTAGAACACTTTCAATTAGGTCGTAATTTAGGACAATGCTGTGGTGGTAATGCCAGTGTATTGTTCGAATGCTTTGCCGCTGTTGGCGTTAATATCATGCTGTTTGGTGCTGGTCACGTTGGAAAAGCGTTAATGCCAATACTGACGCAATTACCGTGTCATATCACCTGGGTTGATAGCCGCAATGAACAGTTTCCAAATAATATTGATACTTTTCAGAATGTAAGACAAGTGGTAAGTGAAGAGCCTGAACGTGAAGTGGCCAATATGCCAGAGAATAGTTATTACATTGTGATGACCCATAATCATCAAATGGACTTTGACATATCGCAAGCTATTTTAAAGCGAGCGGATTTTACCTATTTAGGGTTAATTGCTTCTGATACTAAGTGGCGTCGTTTTCAGCAACGTTATAAACACCGTGACATTGATCCAACACAAGTGGCGCGAATGAATTGCCCAATAGGATTGAAAGCAGTCAGTGGAAAGTTACCAATAGAAGTTGCTGTTTCTATCGCAGGCGAAATTATCAATATTTATCAAGCTCAAAAAGCGCATCAATTAAATGAAAATACATCAAAAAGTAGTAAGTCGCCATCAACACAGCAAGGTGTTCATTGGCAAGAAATTAAGCAGTTACTTACTGCGCAATAGTTACTTAGATTTACATAACAAGCAGTAATTTTTTATTAGCAATATGATCAGTTTAAACAGGAGTAGCAAAGTGTCTCATTTTGCCTTACAAAGTAAAAACGTAATAGTAAGCATTAACAATGGTGAATCTTCAATGATTCCTGCTTGTGTAGAAATTAAAAATGAGCATATTTATGCTATCCATCCGTATGGACAAACGTTACCGTGTGAAGTTTTAGATTATGCTGAATACGTTATTATGCCGGGGTTAGTTGACTCTCATGTACATATTAATGAACCCGGCCGTACAGAATGGGAAGGCTTTAATACGGCAACACAAGCGGCTGCCGCTGGCGGAATTACCGCGCTGGTTGATATGCCATTAAACTGTATACCTGTTACTACTACTAAGGCTGCCTTTCAAGAAAAACTCGACGCTGTTGAAGATAAATTATGGGTTGATTGTGGTTTTTGGGGCGGTGTGATTCCACAAAACATTGCTGATTTAGACGAATTGCTTAATGCTGGTGTATTGGGTGTTAAATCGTTTTTGATTGACTCTGGTATTGAAGAATTCCCTAATGTATCAGCAACAGATATTCGTGCTGCAATGCCTATTTTAGCAAAACATGATGTACCTTACTTAATTCATGCAGAGCTAGACTGTGGTGGTTTTAATGATGTTGAAATAACCAAGAAATATAATAGTTTTCTTGAGTCGCGCCCTAAAAAATGGGAAAACGATGCGATATCACTAATGGTAGATATGGCGCGTGAATCTAAGCAGAAAGGAGATAATTGTAAGGTACATATTGTGCATTTATCTTCGGATGAAGCGTTAGATACTATCGCGCAAGCTAAAAGTGAGGGCTTACGTTTTACAGCAGAAACCTGCCCACATTATTTAACCATTGCGTCTGAAAATATTCCTGATGGTAAAACCTTATTTAAATGTTGTCCTCCTATTCGTGAAAACCAGAACCGTGAACATTTATGGCAAGCAATTAGTGATGGTCGTTTAAGTTTTATTGTTTCTGATCACTCACCTTGCACACCTGAATTAAAGCATATTGATACCGGTGATATTGAAAAAGCATGGGGTGGTATTTCAGCGCTACAATTCGGTATTTCATTAATTTGGACTGAAGCCAAAGAACGTGGTTTTAGTTTAATTGATATTACTCGTTTGATGTCGACCGAAACGGCAAAATTTGCTGGTTTAGACTCAGTGAAAGGGGCAATAAAAGTAGGTAATCATGCCGATTTTTTAGTATTTGATCCCAATGTTGAATTCACTATTACTAACGAAATGATTAAGCATCGTCATAATATAACACCATACGCGGGTAGAAAAGTGACAGGTCAGGTACAGCATACCTTTGTACGTGGTCACCATGTTTATCAACAAGATCAATTTATCAACACACCCAAAGGCCGTCCGTTACTTAAAGGGAAACTTTAAGCTGGTAGCTAACTATACTAACGTCAGCAATTAACCTTGACGATACGTGTTAACGATTAAAAATTTTAAGTAGGAACAACAAGCAATGATGCTAGATATAAATACACAAGAGCAGAACAAATTAACAGGTGCTTCATTAGCATTAGTTACTCAGTTGAAAACTAACTGTGTTGACTTAGCCAGCGAACGGGTTGGCGGTGAAACATTATCGTGTAGCGATGATTTTTTTGCCGGCATGGAAAACTTGCTTAAACCGGGTCGAGGTATTTTTATCGATGGTAAGTTTACTGATCGTGGCAAGTGGATGGACGGTTGGGAATCTCGACGCAGCTATGGCCGTGACAATGGCAGAGAATTCGACTGGTGCATTATTCGTCTTGGTATCAAAGGAGTAATACGTGGTTTTGATATCGACACTAATTATTTTCGTGGTAACGCGCCTCAAACAGTGTCAGTAGAAGCTTGTGTAAGTGATGTTCAACCTAATGAAGATACGGTTTGGCAGACTATTTTAACTGAAGTAGCGGTAAATGCTCACAGTCAGAATATTTTTGAAATTAATAATAATACCGCTTGGACGCATGTGCGTTTAAATATGTTTCCTGATGGTGGTATTGCACGTTTTCGTGTTTATGGGGAAGCCGACGTTAACTGGAACAATTTTGTTGATGGAGAGTTAATTGATTTAGCCTACATTAAAAATGGTGGTAAAGCGCTGCTTGTTAGTGACATGTTCTTTAGTGATAAAAATAATCTTATTATGCCTGGTCGTGGTAAAGATATGGGCGATGGTTGGGAAACTAAACGACGCCGTGATCCGGGGCCAGATTGGTCAATTGTAAAACTTGCGGCTAAGGGCAGTATTGAAAAAGTCATTGTAGATACCTGTCACTTTAAAGGTAACTTTCCGGATACCTTTACTTTAGAAGGCATGGTAACTGACAGTGATGATTTTACTGATGGTAAGCAAGCAGACAAATGGCAACCTATTATTGCTAAAACTAAATTGTACGCACATCGCGAACATCTGTTTTTAAATGAAATTATACCGGCAAACACTGAAAAGTTTACCCATGTACGTTTAAATATATTTCCTGACGGTGGTATTTCTCGTATGAGAGTGTTTGGGAAAGTCTAGCTTAGCGATAGGGTAAAATATGAATATAGAAGAATTAAATACCTTGTCTGTTGAGCAAGCAACGCATGCTTTTATGCAATGTTGCACAGCTTCTGCTTGGGTTGAAGCTATGGTGAAGGCAAGGCCTTTTAGCGACAGTAGAGCAATTGCGACGCAAGCAGATTTAGTATGGCAAAGGTTAGAAGAAAAAGATTATTTAGAAGCCTTTGAAGGGCATCCTCAAATCGGCAATGTGGCAACTTTGCGAGCGAAATACGCGAATACAAAAGAATTAGCCAGTGGTGAACAAAGTTCAGTAAATCAAGCAAGTGAGCAAGTGCTCGTTGATTTAGCCAAAGGTAATGCTGATTACTTAGATAAGTTTGGTTTTATTTTTATTGTTTGTGCTACAGGTAAAAGTGCTGCAGAAATGCTAGCTTTGTTACTCGAGCGCTTACCCAATAATAGAGCAACTGAATTAGCAAATGCAGCGGAAGAGCAGCGTAAAATTTTCCACCTTAGAATTGATAAACTACTATGAGTCAAAAATGATGAGCCAAATAACAACGCATGTTTTAGATACTACCCGCGGACTACCAGCACAAAAATTACCTATTAGCCTTTTTGCGCAAACACTAGATGGTTGGCAAGAGCTTGCTAAGGGAATAACAAATACCGATGGACGCATAACCGATTTATTAGCTAATGATGTTGTGCTTCCAGCGGGCGTTTATCGTATGCACTTTGCAACCAAAACTTATTTTGACATGAACAATGAACAAGGTTTTTACCCTTTTGTTGATATCGTTTTTGAGCTTGATGGTAGCAACACGCATTATCATATTCCATTGCTATTAACTGCGTTTGGTTATTCAACATACCGTGGTAGCTAAAACAAATGACTGACAATATAAAAATACTGACGCCACAACCATTAACAAAAGATGCTTTTACAGTGTTTGGTGATGTAATTGAAGCTAATTCAGAGGCAAATAACTTTGCTATTAATGATGGCTTTACTCAGCGTTATCATGATCTAGCAAAAATTGATGTAAATGATAATAACGGGCATCCACTAATCAATATTTTTCGTTCAACTCCTTTGGTGCAACCAATTGCTATCAAAATGATGGAACGCCACCCAAAAGGGAGTCAGGCATTTATTCCTATGGGAAGCAATGATTATTTAGTGGTTGTTGCACCAGCAGGAGAGTTTGATGTAAATAGCATGAAAGTTTTTCTTGCTAAATCTTATCAAGGCGTTAATTACCATAAAGGAACTTGGCACCATTTTTGTTTAGCATTAGGTGGAGAAAGTGACTTTTTAGTGGTTGATAGAGGCGGCGAAAGCGATAACTGCGATGTACTTGAACTCGATGGTTCATTGGTCATTGCCAATACATAAATACATAGTATGACACACAAACAAGTAAGACGTTATAAATCAAGGTGAGAATAAATGTTAAAAGTATTTCGTGGAGAATTACTGCACTTTTTGGCTGATCCTGCCAAAGTCCCTCTACAAGAGAGCTATCAATATATAGAAGACGGATTACTAGTTATTGAAAATGGCTTGGTGGCAAAAATAGGTGAATTTGCTGAATTGTTTTCGACCTTGCCTGCTGATATTGAGGTTACTCATTACCAAAAAGGGTTAATCATACCGGGCTTTATTGATACGCATGTGCATTATCCGCAAACCGAAATGATTGCGTCTTATGGTGAACAATTACTTGAGTGGCTAGAAAGTTATACTTTTCCATTTGAACGTCAATTTTCAGATCTTGAGCATGGTAAGAAAGTTGCGGAGTTCTTTTTAGATCAGCTGCTTGATGCAGGAACAACAACAGCTTTAGTGTTTGGTACTGTGCATAAAGAGTCGGTTGAAGCCTTTTTTACCATTGCTCAGCAGAAAAAGCTGCGCATGATTTGTGGTAAGGTATTAATGGATCAAAATTGCCCTGATTATTTATCAGATACCGCACAAAGTGGCTATGATGACAGTAAGGCATTAATCGAAAAATGGCATAATACTGACCGCTTACAGTATGCCATCACTCCGCGCTTTGCTCCTACTTGCTCAACAGAGCAATTAAATAAAGCTGGGCAATTATTGGCTGAAAATCCGAGTGTTTATTTACACACTCATTTAAGTGAAAATAAAGCTGAAATTGCGTGGGTAAAAGATCTTTTTCCTGACAGTGATGGTTATTTAGATGTCTATGATCAAAGTAAATTATTAGGCCGTCGCAGTGTTTTTGCTCATGGTGTTCATTTACATGACAGTGAATGTCAGCGTTTAAGTGAAACAGATTCAGCAATTGCTTTTTGTCCTAGCTCGAACCTATTTTTAGGCAGTGGTTTATTTAATCTTAAGCAAGCACAAACGCATAATGTGAATGTTGGACTGGGCTCTGATATTGGTGCAGGAACAACCTTTTCTATGCTAAGTACAATAAATGAAGGGTATAAAACACAGCAACTACGTGGCGATAAACTTGGCCCATTTCAATCGTTTTATTTAGCAACATTAGGTGGCGCGATTGCCTTAGATCTTGAAGGCACTATTGGTAACTTTACTCCGGGGGCTGAAGCTGATTTTGTTGTGCTTGATTGTCATGCCACTCCCTTAATGGCTAGACGAATGAGCCATTGCAAAAACTTATCTGAAAAACTCTTTATTTTAAGTATGTTAGGTGATGAACGACACGTAAAAGCAACTTATATCATGGGGGAAAAAGTTTAATTATCGGTTTTAGTTATCATTACTCTTTATTATATTCCTATAAATTAGCGCTATCATAAGTTGATTATAAACCAAGTTTAAATGAAGAGATAAAAATACAAAGCAAGCGTTATATAACGCTCTGTTCACAATAAAAACACTTATTTTAATAAGAAGTGTTTACATAAAAAATGAGGAAGTTTATGGATCCGTATATTAATGAATGGTTAAACCTAATTATCAGGTTTGCTCATCTTATTACTGGTATCGCTTGGATAGGTGCCTCTTTCTATTTTGTTTGGTTAGACAATCATTTAGAAACACCACCACAAGAAAAAATGGATAAGGGTATTGGCGGTGATTTATGGGCCATTCATGGCGGTGGTTTCTATGAAGTAGCTAAATATAAGCTTGCCCCACCTAAAATACCAACTACGTTACACTGGTTTAAATGGGAAGCCTATACTACGTGGATTACTGGTTTTTTATTATTGTCACTGATGTTTTATGTTGGTGCAGAATCATACTTAATTGACCGACGGGTTGCCGATTTAACACAATTACAAGCGATTGTATTAGGTCTTGGCTCTATTGTGGTTGGTGTCGGTATTTACGAATTTTTAGTACGTACTAAGTTAAGAAATCATGGCATTGTTTTAGGTTTGATTTTAATTGCCGTCGCAACGGCTTTATCTTATGGTTTAACGCAGATATTTAGTGCACGTGGTGCCTATATGCATATGGGGGCAATCATAGGCACTATTATGGCAGGTAATGTATTTTTCGGTATTATGCCGTCGCAACGAGCTTTAGTTAAAGCGGTTGAAGAAGGACGTGCACCAGATCCTAGCTATGGATTAAATGCCAAAGTTCGCTCAACACATAATACTTATACAACACTGCCTATCATTTTTATTATGATATCAAATCATTATCCGATGACTTATAACCATAGTGCTAATTGGCTGGTATTAATCGCGATTATTTTAATTACTGCCTCAGTGCGACAATATTTCGTATTACGTCATTTTGGTAAGCAAAAGCCCTTAGTGTTGGTTGGCTCTGTGGTCGCAACGATTGTTTTAGCTTTTCTAATCGCGCCTAAATCAGTTGAGTTAAACGAAGCACAAAAACAATTAACCGTAAGTGATACACAAGCAATGCAAATTATTGAACAACGTTGTAGCGCTTGTCATTCAAATAACAACACTGATGATATGTTTAAAACGGCACAAGCAGGAATTGTGTTTAATGATATTAATTCAATTAAACAATGGGCACCACGTATAAAAGCTCGGGTTATTGATGCTCAAGATATGCCTTTTATGAATAAAACTAACATGACAAAAGATGAGCGGACTCGTTTAGCTATTTGGTTAACTCAAAAATAAAGGAAGTTAAGCTAGGCAAGCTTTGAATAGTGAAAAAGTAAAATAATAACTGAAGTTGTTGATCTTGGTTGAAAAATACCAATATTTATTATCTAATAATTATTGGTTTGAACAGGTTATTTAAAGCTATTTAAATTATATTGTTTTTAACCAGTGATTATTTATAACAACTTATTTATAACCAATTGTTTATAAATAAAATTTACTAAAGTTGTGTGTTAGGACTCGTTTTTTTAACATTTGTTTACTCGCGATTTTTAAATAGGGATTTTTGTGAAAAAAGTGAAAGAAACAGAAGGGGCTATTCGACAAAAGAATAAAGCTCTTATATTTAAAGCTGCTAAAAAAGAGTTTGTTACTCATGGCTTTAAAGGTGCATCGATCAAGCGTATTGCAGAGCGGGCTGGGATTGCTCGTGCTAATATTCATTACTACTTTAAAGATAAAACCGATTTGTATCAGCAAATTTTAAGTAATATTATCGAAGTTTGGAACAGAGATTATGATACGTTAAATGCGAGTAGTGAGCCAAAAGCCGCGCTTAGTGCATATATTAGATCTAAAGTGATGCATTCTAAAAATGATCCCGATGCCTCTCGAATATTTGCTAGTGAATTAATTCATGGCGCACCTGTTCTGCATGATTACCTGAATAATGATTTTAAAGTATGGTTGCACAGTAAAGTTGTCGTTATTGAGACTTGGATAAAAGAAGGTTTGATTGATGATGTTAACCCGCATCATTTGCTATTCTTAATTTGGAGTTCTACACAACATTATGCTGACTTTAATGTGCAAGTTGTTGCTGCACTTGATAAGCGTGTTATGGATGACGATGATTTTGAAGCCATTGTTGCTACATTAACGCATGTTATTCTTAAAGGTTGTGGCATCAGTTAATGTTGTTTTTTAAGCTGCTTAACTTCTAATGCTTCCTGTCCTTGCTTTATGAAACTCAGCGATATTTAATCACTGAGTTTCCATTGAACAGTCGTTTTATACCAATCTCACTAACTATGTGATCATTTCTACTTGCTAAAATCACCAACTACATCGTTATTTATTTAATAATTAGCACAACTAGTTATTGAAATAAACGCCTTGTATTTGGCAATTTTTTCTACGTATAAATTTGTTCACTTAATTAATGAAACTGGTATTAGCTCACTATTCAGTATCCGTAATGATATCGGCATTTGGTAGTATTACATTCAACAATAAAGCAATAATTGAACCAGTCGTTATCCCTGAAGCTAAAATAACTTTGAGAAATTCAGGTAAGTGACTTAATAATTCAGGACGAACAGTGACTGCCATACCGGTAGCAATGCTGACAGCGATAATCATGCCATTTCGTTTCGTATGTTGAGTGGTAGATAAAATATTCACCCCTGCAGTAATAATCATGGCAAACATAACTAAGCCTGCACCACCTAATACAGGTAGAGGTATAGAGACAATCATAGCCCCTAAAACTGGGAATAAACCTGCCAGAACTAACATTGCACCTGTAATAGCAACCACATATCTACTGGCAACGCCTGTCATCCCAACAATACCAACATTTTGTGAAAAGGAAGAAAAAGGCGTCGTTGAAAATACCGATGCTAGCGCTGAACCTAATCCATCACATAAAATACCACTTGATAGTTTTTTTCCGGTTAATTTAGTTTTTGTTACGTTAGACAGTGCAAGAAAATCTCCGGTAGATTCCACTATTGTTACTAGGTAAGCGATAGACATTCCAATAATACCGCTAATTGGAAAGCTTAAACCAAAATGGAAAGGACTGGGTAAGGCAAATAATGGCGAACTTTGTACTGGCTTAAAGTCGATTACCCCTAAGGCTAAACAAACAAGGTAACCGACAAGCATGCCAATAACGACAGCAGCGGCAGATAAAATACCTTTACCAAAGATAGATAATGTAACCACGGTTGCTAAAACTAGCAAACCTATGGCTAAATTAGACAGCGAAGCATAGTCATCTTGGCCTACTTGACCACCAGCAAACCAATCAATTGCTACGGGTACTAATGATAGACCTATTAAAGTCACCACTGTGCCAGTAACAATAGGCGGGAAAAATTTTCTAATTATTGGCATAAAAAAACTGCCAATGATCATTACAAGTGACGCAACCAAAGCCGAGCCTAAAATGCCTTCCACACCATATTCAAAACCAATCGCGATAGAGACACCAACAAAGGTAAAACTCGTGCCCATAACACAAGGTAATCGAATACCAACAGGACCAAGCCCTTTACATTGAATAATAGTTACCACGCCCGAAATTAGCATTGCTGCGTTAACTAGGACAACAATATCCGCTACAGGAAGCTTTAACACTCCGCCAATGACTAGTGGGACTGTAATAATTGCACTTAGTGCAGCAAGTAAATGCTGTGCTGCGAGTAATATGGATGTCCCTAGTGGCGGTTTATCTTCAACGTTATATAAAATGTCCATAATGCCTACTTGAATTGTTATAAAGTGAATGTTTTTTTATAGGATTTCCGTTTTATAGTGTTGCTATATAATGCTTTGCTGTATTTAGAACGTATTGCTGACAATCTTGGGCGGTTGAAGGATCATATTTTCCGCCATTAGTTAGGTTATTTGATAACACACGAATACTTAGCATTGGAATGTTATATTCACTGGCAATCATTGCAGCGGCAGCGCCTTCCATTTCTTCCGCGCTGGTACCGAAATTTTTATGGAACCAGAGAATTCTATCAATTTCATTATTCCAAAAGTTAGCTGAGCCGATTGTACCTTCGACAACCTTGCCTCTTTTATATAAGCCTTTGACGGCGATAGCTGAATTTAATAGTGTTGGGCTACCCGCATAAAAACGTATTTTCTCAGCATCTTGGGCACCAGAGTCCTCTCCAGCACTACCTTTTGATGCCATAATATCCATGGGTATCCACGAAAATGGATCTGAGCCTTGGCCGTTTTTTTTATGTGATGTTTTAAAGTTACCAATATTTACGGTTCTTTTACCTAACACTATATCTCCAACCATTAGCGCAGGATCATGTCCGCCTGATGTTCCTTGGTTAATGATGGCTAAAGGCCGGTATCTCTCTATGGCAATAGCTGTTGCTGCGGCAGTATTTTCTAGCCCTTTGCCTGTTTCTGCGACGATAACAGGGTAGTTATCTAATGTGCCAATATAAAAAGTAAAATAACCTGAGTATTCTATTCGAACATTTGACAGTCTTTTAGCTAGATACTCGGCTTCAATTGGCATTGGTGCTTCAATTAAAATTGGTTGTGGTGCTAACACTGCACTTTCTGTAATCGTACTGTTCATTGTTGTTGCGTTAGCATTCAGTTGAATGAATAGCGCTGTAAACAGTAATATGAATTGGGTAAGTAGTTTATTCATAGGGCAGTCCTTAATGGGGCAGTAGCATAATGCTTAAAAATAAATAAAGATGAACTATTTAAACTTTTAATTTATATCAAAGCACATTGCGCGACATGGTTTACGCTAATTTATGTTCAACTGATATTGTTGTACCGTTGAATAGTTGCATTGACGAATAATATAAAGACAGCAATAGTTAGACTTATTCATTGCTGTCTTTATTGTTGCATCAGGCGATAGAGTTTATTAATTACAGAATTTACTCATTAGCCTGAGCTTAGTTAGTCTATTTCGTTTGATAAGGAGGAGTCTCTTTATATACAGACCAATTAGCGACTATATTGTCAACGACTATACTGCCGACAGAATAAGCAGACTCTAAAGACGATAACATGCCAGCAAAACCCTCTTCACCACTTTCCATTGCTAAGTTTTCAGCAGCAGTTAAACTGTCTGGTGGCATACTGTAATTACTTGCCGTGCGAAGTACCATAAAGCGGTTTTTATCTGCCTTTCCGGCGCTATCTAAATAAGTTAATGCTTGGTAACTACCCGTATCTTCCATACCTGAAGTAACAAAGTTTGCTTGATCGTCACTCCAAAATTTTGTCCATGAATTAGCCCATTCATTAAGTAATTTACCATGCCAGAATGTAGAAGCAGCCATGTGATCACCTTTTAATACAAAGGGCGGTAATTGAGCTTTAGGGTAGTTAACATACTTAGCTCTTAATTTTTGCATTGCCGGGTAATCAGTCAGTGGAGTGTTTTTAGTTAGTTGATAGGCCCATTCAGCAAGCTCACCATTTATTTTATAGACTTCACCAGCAGGCTGATGTTTAGTGTCTGACACTGTTTCATCTTTATATGGCCCATGTGAAAAAAGAGGAAAGTATCCGGTAGCCCAGTCTTTAGGTGCTTCGCGAGCGTCTATTTGATGTGCTAAATCACCATCAACTAACCATGTTGCCCATACTGCAGAGCCAATGGAAGCATCATGAGGATCAACACCTGCAATACCTGCGACTAACCAATAGGCTTGAGTAAGATCAAAGCGAGGGTCTAAGCCCAAAGCCATAATAGCAGCAGTTGCACGCGCTGTGCCCATGCCCGTTACCATACCTAAAACACCTGTTTCTTCATTTAAGTATAAATCGTGGAAACCTTGTGGAAATTCATACTTGGTATTTAAGGCTTGTCCTTCTTTCCATAGCTGAAATTCACCGGCTTTATCGCCCGAATCTTCACCAATTTCAAACATGTTAACAACAACAACTTTTACTTGAATTGGCTTAGTTTCTTCTATGGTTTGCGTGGCAGAATTTTGTGTAGCTGTTTTTACTGCACTGCAGCTAGATAGGGTGAACATTAAACCGAGTAAGGTTATTGGAACTAATAAATACTTCATTGGGTCTCTCTATGATAAAGATAAAATAACAGGAATATGTTTGCTTTATATAAACTTAAAAAAGACTCATATTCATATACTGAGTATGAGTCTTTACGACATTTTTGTGAGCTAGCTAATTTTAGAACTTGTAGCTGAATTTTGCTTGAACATGTCGTGGAAGTTCAGGTAATACTACTTGTCCACCAAATAGATCTGGGAAGTTAGCACGGTAGTATTTTTCATCGGTTAAGTTTTTAACGGTAAAACTTGCAGTCCAAGTTTCGGCATCATAAAACACACCAGCATTCATTAATGTATATGAAGGTAGTTCTACTGCTTGTGAGAAACCTGAGTAAGTTGAGCTGGCATTAACCACACTAGCATTTGCGGCAAAGCCATTTTGGAAATCATAAGTTGCGGTCACGCTGTATATATCTTCAGGCATACCCGCTTTACGTCCGCCTTCTTCATCACCAACTAATGTTAAACCAATAACATTACCACCATAGATAAGAGCCGGATCACTTAAGTTAACTAAATCTTCAGCACCTAAGAAGCCAAACTGACTGCCATCTTGTATGGCTGTTAAGTTATAAACTTTAAGATTTGTATAACCTGCACTTAACACAAGTTGTTCGTTAAATACCCAGCGTAATTCAAATTCTGTTCCTTCATTACGCGTAGTGGCGTTAGTGGTTATTGACTGAGCATTAAAATCAGTACGTTCTTGCTCATAGAATGATAATGCAAAGTATAAGCTGTCATCTAAAAAGCTACCTTTTACACCATATTCGGTTAATTTTGAAACATCAAAAGCACCACTTTCTAATTGAGCAACACCAATTTCTGCGCCTTGACCTGCAACCAGTGTTCCTTGTTCAGCTAAAGTAATATAAGGCACTAAACCAAAGTCTGATTTGTATGAAATACTGGTATTCCAAGAAACGCCGTCTTCAGTTTTACTTGCTTTGCTTACATCAGAAGTATCATATGAATCAGCAGAGCCTAATAATTTATAATCAAGGCTTGTACTGTCAATATCAATAGTGTCATAACGAAGGCCTAATAGAACATTTAAACCCCAATCCCAACTTAAATTTGACATAGCGGCAATACCGTAATCGGTATAACTTCCTATATCATAATTATCATAATCTTTATCAATTCTTGTGGCGAGTAAACGACGATCTAATGCAGTAGAAGGCATGGTTAGATCACGACGGTTAAAATACTCATTAGTAAAATCATCAGCATGTTTAAAGTTGGTGTATCGAACTGAAGGTGATATTTGTACTTGTGCGATCAATGAATCGAATTCATATTCATTTGAAAATACGAGTTTATTTTCGACAACATAACTATCATGTTTTTGAGCAAAGCCGTATGCGTTTTCATTGATATTGTCGTAGGCATCATAAAATAGTTGGTTTTTTATTTCCCAACCACTATCGGTGTAATAAAACATATCTAAGTATAATGTAGTAGCAATGTTCGCTAATTGATCATCAGCTGCAGTTAATACTTGGTTATGTGATAATGTTGCTGTACCTACATTCTCTAACATCATCGCTTCAGTTACTTCAGCGTCATTAAAAGAAGTTGCTGGTACATAAAAGAAGCTATTACCGGCTAAGTTAACAGCACCATATTCTTGGTGTGAAATAGAGCCATCACCATTAGTATCTAAAGGTTTCGATGTACCAGTAGTGTAAGTACCGTTATCAATAAGGTCTTGTGTTAAACGGTTCCAACCTGCAACTTGATTACCATCGTATTTATGGTACATGCCACCTACTTCAAAACGGAAATTATCGGTAATGTCGCCATTAAAAGAGGCTTGAAATATAGTTTGATCCGTACCAGAGTTATCATAGAAACTACCTGAGTTTTCAATTTCACCATACAGATAGAAGCCCATTTCTTTCCCTGCTATTTTGGCAGGGCCACCAACTTCAGCTGTTATGACACTTTTATCCCAGCTACCTGTTGTGATAGAAAATTCACCTTTATTCTCATCTAAGTATTGTCCGCCAGTGGCACGAGAAGACTTAGGGGTAAAGTTTAAATAACCACCAATTTTTGATGGGCCATGAATTGGAGAAGCAGGGCCTCTAACAATATCAACACTACTTGATGCACCAATAGGGGTCGGGAAGTTACCCGGGTTATCAAGACGTTTAACTCCTCTGAAGTAGTTTTCACCAGGTGTACCACGAACATCTAAAGAGCCAGCGACGCCAAAAAACGATTGTGTAAATGTACCAGGTGAAAATGCAACTAACTCATCAAGATCAGTGATAGCAAAACGTTCCATTTGCTGATTACTAATTGTTGATACCGAGCGTGGCGTTTCTAGTATTGATTCACCAAAACCAAAAACAGATTCAACTGCTTGGCCAGGTAAGCTTCCTAGGGAACCTCTTACTTCTATTTTTTCAATATTCTCATCAACTTTTTTAGTTTCTTCATCTGCTGCGAATACATTCGAAGTTAAGCTAAGACCTAATGCAATTGCAGAAGCAAGGTAAGTGGTTTTGTAGTTACGTAGTGTCATGTCAGAGTGTTTCCCTTAAAATTTGTTCAGAACGCTAATTCAATTATTAGCAGTATTTATTTTTTATTATTATATGAACTAATAAAGCAGAATTAATGCCAAGTAGTTGACTTAAGTGTCAGTTTTTTATCCCGCTTTAATCTATTGTTTTTATTGTATTTTATTTTATTTGTGAAATTTTTTATGGGTAATGAACAATTGAGGGAAATTTATACAGCACTAGATTGGAGCAATTGCACCAACTTATGCTGGTGCAATTGTTTTGATAACCGTTAATTTATAAAAGGGGATTACTATTTATAGTCGCCATTAAGGTAGCGATAAAAAGCAGGATTGACCCAAACATCCTCGCTTGAAAGCGAAACGTTCATTTTTGCTTGAGATAAGGTGTTATTAATTTTCTTAAGTACACTATCTACATTAGGGGGTAATACAAGTGTTGAAGCGATAAACCCATCGGCTTGCAGCGATATCCTTTTTACTGCAATAAAAGAGGCTTGTGGATGAAAAGTACGATAAAACGGTTGCCACCAAGCATCAATAATTAAGCCCGTTTGACCTTCACTATTTTTTTTGGCAAATTGATTGATTAGCGGCATGAAAGTATTTTGTTCAGCTTGATTAGCGAAGTTGAATCTTAAGTCATACTCTTGCGCTGTTCTAATGTTTGATGTTTTTTCCTCTGTTTTAGTATCTTGCCAATTTTCACGAATGTTGAAGGCTGAACTTTTTGCGATTAATTGCCAGGTGAAGTCAACATTGTTAACGGTTAATAAACTAATGAGTTGCTTTGCATGCACCAAAGAACTATGACCGTAAAGGATTACATTGTCACCTGAGTCACTCGATGTCGCCATTGTTTGAGCTTTAATGTTATAACCTTCAACTATATTTTCAGCTAATAGCTGATTCAATAATGATGTCAGTGACGTAGGTACTGTTGGGTAATCAATTGTTAACGGCTTAAGAGCAGCACAATTTTCTAATGCAGTGCTTTGTTGTAATTGATTGACCTCTTTTTGGGGGAGACAACCTAGTTTAGATAATAATATAGCTGACTTTTCTTCTTCGCTATTATATTCAGTGCTGCCTGTTATTTTTTGTGATGCTTTATTTTCTTTAAGAGTAATGGTCTCAGATACTTCTGTTAATTTTGCTGCAGCCACTACCTGTGAATATGGTTGTTTGGCTTGTACAGTCGTAAATGAAAGTAAGGTAAAACATAAGCTAAGAATTAGTTTGTTGTAGTGCAGTCTCTTGTACATATAAAAGATCCTAATTGATAGATTTGTTTAGTTGTGGGTATTGACGACGAATAAATTCATTTAAGACTGCTGGTTTAGTTAAACTATCAACACCATCCTTTTTAAAGCTTTGCTCAAACGATTTTATATTTTGGTTAAACTTATCACTAACTTGTTGCTTGTCTGCAATATTCAAAAAACTATATTCAAGCGAATTTTTACTCAATTTTAGAACTTCCTGCCAAGATAAATTAAACGATTTAACCGCAACAAAAAACTCATCAGTTAAGTTTGAATGAAACATACCTCTATCATCTGTTGATAAAGCAACCGGTATTCCAGTGCGCAAGTATTCAGGGAAGGGATGATTTTTAAAATCGTCAATGTATTCTAATAATAAATTACTAATCAAATTAATTTCAATTAAGTAATGGTTATGACGCATTAACAGTAGCGTTTGGGAATCACCTAATAAATTAACACCATGGCCAATTCTATCTGCGCCCAATAGTAAGGTATCTCTAATATGGAAATTGGGTTCATCAACTTCGCCTGCATGAATGGTTAATGCAATGGCTGGGTATTGTTGTCTTAATTCACGTAAAGTCGATAAAAACCTTAGTGGATGGCCTTTTCCATTATCTTCTCTGCCGACCATGTTAATACCAACATAAATGTCTCTATGTTTATCAACAAACTTATAAATGTCGGTTAGTTGTTGTTCTGCAATAGGTGAAAATCGTAAAAGTTGATAGATCAATTTGACTGTGACACCTGTTTCCTTCGCATCTTTTTGAGCTAATCGTTGTTTAAGAATTGTTAGGGCTTTTTCTTGTGTTTGTGGCTTACCGTCAGGCGTCATAAAGGCAGATACATTGAATTGACTTTCAAGATAAATAACACCTTCTGCAGAAAACGATTTCATATTACGAACAAACAATTCAGCAGCGATATATGGGTTACTGGTTAGCTCATTTAAGCGTTGCCAGTGAGCTTGAAAAAACTCATCACGTCCTTCAAAATCTTTATCTAACCATAAGCTTTGCTGCCATGCTTCTTTCTCGGAAGCTGTTAATGATGACAAAGCTTTATAATTTTTTTGCTCACATTTACTTAGCTGATGATACGTATGGGCACTTATATTAACGAACGTTAGCATAGGAGAGCTGAAACCAAATGCATTTTGACCATAACCTTGGCATAAATTTAATGCGACTTTGGTGTAATAACTGTAGCCACCATTAAGTTCACTATTGGTGGCGATTTCGTACCACCAACGAGGAAAGTTACTACCACTAGAGTGTTGATGTAAATCAGCCCCTTTAGGCATATTATATAGAAATTGATATAGTTGCTTATCTGTTGCTTTGCTTTTGAAGTCATCAAACCATTTATCATTATTTTGGTTTACTTCAGCCCATGATTTAGCTGAGCTTTCTTGACAAAGTATTAATTGTGCAGTGAATAATATTACGCTAGCTAATATTTTTAATGATGGATGCATATTTTTCCTTTAATTATTTTTTAAGGCACTATACCTTGGTTACTTACTTATATTGGGCACGGTATAGTATTTAATTTGCGAGCACCGGATAGTATTCGATAAGTTATCACGTGTATAAATGTTTATAGGTGATTTAATTTCATGCTACAAGTTAATATTATTCATTCGTTTGCGCGACAAAAATGTTGACATGTTTGTCAGATTTTGTGACTTTGTTGTGATTACTTAGTGGGATAAGCAATGGTTATGTCTTAAGTTGTGTCGATTACTACTCTCACAAGTAGATACTTCACCCGTCATGTTACATGAGTCATGAGCATTTATTAATAAGTAGTCATTGCTTAATCAGATTTTATTTCTTAGTGCCATCTGAATTGGTTTGCTATGTAGCACTTTAACGAGTATTTATAAATTATTGATTTTTATTTCGGTTACTAAGAAGATAGTTATACTCAGATTCATTTATATAATGATCCTAAACTAAAATTACTCTTTTATAATTATCCTTGCAATAAAAAATCACTTTAAAAATAAAATATTCTTTACAAATAAATAAGAGAATTGTAGTTATGGAAAAAGTTAGTAACACTAATGAAAAACAAGTAAAAAGTGTCGGTTTTTTAGAGCGATGGTTTAAATTATCTTCCCATAAAACTACAGTCAAAATAGAAGTTATGGCAGGTTTTACCACCTTCGTAACTATGTCTTATATTATGTTTTTAAACCCCATAATTATGTCTAAGTCTGGCATGCCCTTTGATGGGTTATTTTTAGCAACATGTCTTGGGGCTGCTATAGCGACAATCTTAATGGGGATGTACGCAAACTGGCCGGTAGGCCTTGCACCAGGTATGGGGTTGAATGCATTTTTTACCTTTACTGTCGTTGGTAGTATGGGATACAGCTGGGAAATTGCATTAGGAGCAGTGTTCCTTTCAGGTGTGCTCTTTGTGTTAATGAGTGTTACTCGGCTTAGAGAATGGATGCTAGAGAGTATCCCGATGAGCTTACGGTTGGCGATGACTGCTGGTGTTGGGCTCTTTCTTGGTTTTATTGGTTTACGTTTTACCGGCCTAGTTGTTGCTGATCCTGATAATATTGTAGCGATTGCAGACTTAACTCATTTTGGCTTTGGTGCTTTTGGGCCAGAAGCACCAGCATTAGGATTTTTAAGTTTTTTACTTATTTCTATTCTTAGTTATCGTAACGTTTTTGGTGCTGTATTAATTGGTATTGCCGTGACTACATTGGTTGCATTTATAATGACTTGGGTTTTACCAACAGACTTTTTTGTTGTTGCTGAAGCGGCTAAATCATTTGCTCCTACTTCAGGTTTTATGAGCTATAACGGCTTGTTAGCTATTCCTGATTTTGCAGCGCTTGAACCTATTTTGTGGAAAGCTGATATTGCTGGCGCTTTTCAAGTTGCGTTAATCCCTGTGATCGTTACCTTCTTATTTGTTAATATTTTTGATACAGCTGGAACTCTTATGGGGGTTGCTGAACGCGCCAATTTACAGGATAAAAACGGTAAAATTCAAGGATTGAATAAATCTTTAAAGGCTGATTCTATCTCATCAGTTATTGGTACTGCCTTTGGTTGTTCGCCAGTTACTTCTTATGTTGAATCAGCTGCGGGGGTTTCTGTTGGTGGTCGTACAGGGCTTACTGCAGTAACCATTGGTTTGCTATTTTTTGTCGGCATGTTTTTCTTACCACTTGCACAAATGCTACCGGGATTTGCTGTCGATGGTGCACTTATCTATGTCGCTATGTTGATGATGAGCTCTTTAAGAGCTCTAGATTGGGATGACTTAACAGAATATGCCCCTGCCGTGTGTACAACAGTGATGATGGCATTTACCTTCTCTATTTCAAACGGTATCGCCTTTGGTTTTATTACTTATACAGTGCTTAAGTTGGGGGCAGGTAAGTCTAATGAAATATCGGGTGGGGTATGGGCGCTAACAGCATTGTTTGTAGCGAAGTTTATGTTTTTACAACACTAAATAAACCGATTTCCAGTTGATGTTTTATTTGAGAGTATTATTGTTTACATAATGTTAAAACGGTAGCGATATATTAAGTAGTCGCTACCGTTAGTTATATTAATTTACTTTTTCGTTAATCGCTTACTTATCAGCATGACACTAAGTTTTATAATCTTCTAAACTAGGCTCATCGCTAATTTTTATCTAAAACTCTCTGTTTAATTATGTTGCTGTGTTATCAACAAAGCTACTTAAAGTAAAGCAGTGGTATGTGCTTTCTACATCTTCGAGTTTTATTCTTTTTCAGCTTTCTTTGCTCTATCAATCAAGGAGGTAATTGTTGAGCCTTGAATAAGAATAGAAAATACAACAACAGAGTATGTCATCACCATAATAAGTTCTCTGACATCTATTTGTTTATCAGGAATAACTAATACGCCTGGCGGGATAGAAAGTGCCATCGCTAATGCTAAACCACCTCTCAATCCACCCCAAGTGAGTATTCTTACTGACCAAGGATTATAGCTACGATAACATTTAAAACCAATATAAGAAGTAAAAATACTAAGGTAGCGTGCGAGTAGTACTAAAGGAATGGCAATAGCCATTAAGATCCAATCTTCGGCATGAAATTTAAATAGCAGCATAGATAGACCAATTAGTAAGAATAGTACACCGTTTAAAAACTCATCCACTAGTTCCCAAAAATGATCCAGATGTTCCTCACTTTCTTTTGAAAAGCCAACAAATCGTGTCCAGTTACCTATCATAATACCCGATACAACCATTGCTAGTGGTCCCGATACATGAATAATGTCGGCAAATACATAACCTGCCGTAGGCACACCAATGGTTAATAGTAACTCCATGGAATGATCATTAGTTGCACTGATTAAATAATGAAAAAGTAATCCTAATAAAAAGCCATAAATAATGCCACCAAGCGCTTCTTGAGCAAATAATAGTGACACGCTGCCTACTGTCGGTGTTTCATGGCCAAAAGCAATGGTGAATAGCGTGACAAAAATAACTAACCCAAAACCATCATTAAAGAGTGATTCTCCTTCAATTTGAGTGGCAATTCGTTTAGGAGCCGACAGTTTTTTTACGATGGCGAGCACAGCAATAGGGTCGGTCGGTGAAATCAATGAACCGAATAATAGGCAATATACCAAATCTAAATTAATACCGATTAATTGACAAATAGCATAGAGAGAAAAACCGATGAAAAAGGTAGAAAAAAGTGTTGCACCTAACGCTAATACGGTAATTTCCCATTTTTGATCTTTAAGGTTAGGCAATTTAATGCCTAACCCACCAGCAAACAATAGAAATCCGAGTATCCCTTTAAGTAAAAAATCTTCAAAGTTGATACTTGTCATCGTTTCAGTTGCTACTTGCTTTAGATTGAACCATTCATTTTGACCAAAAAATAGTATCAATAAGGACAAAATCATCGATCCTGCGGTAATAGCAATAGTCGTTTGCATTTTACCTATTTTACTATTGATGAAGGCGATGAGCATCGCTGCCGCCGCAAGAAAGCAAAGCGTATAGTAGACAGACATAGTGTTCTCGTTATGGTGCTATAAGATAAAAGTCTAAATTAATATTTATTTAACTTCTTCACCGGCTGCTTGTTTATCAGCATGATATGAAGAGCGAACCAGTGGGCCACATGCGGCATGAACAAAACCCATTTTTTTAGCTTCACGTTCAAACATGGCAAAATCATCCGGATGCACATAACGCTCAACGGCTAAATGATCTTTACTTGGTTGTAGGTATTGTCCAATGGTTAACATGGTTACACCGTGATCACGTAAATCTTGCATAACCGCTAAAATTTCTTCATTAGTTTCACCTAAACCCACCATTAAGCCAGATTTAGTAGCAACAGTAGGATTAGCTTCACCAAAACGTTTAAGCAGATCTAAAGACCACTGGTAGTTAGCGCCGGGACGAACTTTAGTATAAAGACGTGGCACATTTTCCATATTGTGGTTAAATACATGAGGAGGGTGCTGATTTAATATTTCGAGTGCCTTGTCCATTCTGCCGCGAAAATCAGGTACTAATATTTCAACTTTAGTCTCTGGCGCTTGCTCACCGATTTCTTTTACACAATCAGCAAATTGTTGAGCACCGCCATCACGTAAGTCATCTCTATCAACAGAGGTGATAACGACATATTTTAAGCCCATATCTTTAAGGCTATTAGCTAGTTTCTTAGGCTCATCACTATTAGGTGCTAATGGGCGACCGTGACCAACATCACAAAATGGGCAACGACGTGTGCAAATATCACCCAAAATCATAAAGGTTGCTGTGCCGTGGTTAAAACATTCCGATAAATTAGGACACGAGGCTTCTTCACAGACTGAATGAAGGTTATTTTTACGTAAATTAGCTTTAATACTATCGATACGTTCACTTGAACGTGGTAATTTAATACGTAACCAACTCGGCTTACGCAGCATAGTTTCCTTAGTTGAACTAACAACTTGGATAGGGATATGCGCTAACTTATCAGCATCACGTAGCTTTGTACCAGGCGCCATTCTTGATGATTTTTTTACCGCAGTGTTAACTTCTATTATTTTGCTGTCGCTAGTTGGCATGTTGTTGCTCATAATTGCTCGGTAATCCTGTTTGGTAACTTACTTCGTCAGTTTCTAACAAAGCGATTAAATGTTTAACTAATGCATTACAAGCATCAGTCATGTTTTGTGGACCTTCAATGTCAGATGTTTGGATCATTTCAAGGCCAGCATAACCGCATGGGTTTATACGTAAAAAAGGTGATAGGTCCATGTTCACATTGAGTGCTAAGCCATGAAAAGAGCAACCTTTTCTAACCCTTAATCCAAGAGAAGCTATTTTTTTATCATTGACGTAGACACCCGGTGCGTCAGGCTTTGGATATGCTTTGATATCAAAGTCGTTAAGTGAAGCAACGATTCCGTTTTCAATTAACGTGACTAATTGCCTAACGCCTATTTTTCTACGGCGTAAATTTATCATAAAATAAATAACTTGCTGTCCTGGGCCGTGGTAAGTCACTTGGCCACCTCGGTCAACTTTGACAACTTCGATATCGCCAGGCATTAGCAAATGTTCTTCTTTTCCTGCCTGTCCTTGTGTGAAAACTGGGGGATGCTCGACCAGCCAAAGTTCATCACTTGTTTTGTCATCACGATTATCAGTAAAATTTTGCATAGCATGCCAAACTTTACTGTAATCCATAGTATTTAATTGTCGAACAATTAAGTTATTTTTGTTTACTGTTGCGGTAGAGTCGGACACGACAAATCTCACAGAAAGTTAAAGTACTTTGTACTTTTATAAAACGTAACGCACTTGCTCTATTGCATTTAACGTTTCGTAAATTTTTTCAATATGCTCTTTACTGGTAACTCTTACCGGAAGAGATACAGCATGATAATTGCCTTTAGAGCTCGGGGTTATTCTAGTGGTATAGTCACCAGGAGTATGCTTCTGTAATTCTGCAATAATTAAATCGGGCAGTTCGTCACAGGCAACACCCATTACTTTAAAGTTCAATACTGTGGGAAAATCTAATAATTCGTCGAAATGGGTTTTCATGTTTTTCTCTACAAAAGGTAATAGGATCAATTAGTAACTTGAGTTGTATTCGTTGTTACTTTGCTACTTAATAATAATTGCAATATTTTATCATTAATTAAGGTAAAAGTGCTATTAGCGTTTATGCTTTATTATAGCGATGTGTAATATCTTGTTTACTACAAACATGACTTCATTCTGATCTGCTTTATTCAATACTTAAGATATACCAAAAAGGATCAATATAAATAACTAGCAGCTAAGTAAAACTTATGCTTAAATGACTGTTTATATTTACAGTGCACAAGGTTTTTAATGTTATTATTTTTGCAGCAAGCAGAAATTGCAGAGCTTGCTATTTATCTCACACTTATTGTTTTGCTTTTATCGTTACTGTTTGTTTTTAGACAAAATTTAAAACAAAATCATCAAATTACCCAAATAAGTGCCATGCTTGAATTAGCTTCATCTTCACAAAATAGCGCGCTTATACAACTTTTCGACAAACAACAATTGCAGTTGTCTAGCGCTTTTGACCAACAGATGGCTGATCTTAGGTTGAAGTTACTAAGAGAGTTAGGAAATCAAAAAGATCAACTTAATCAAACGTTAAGTCAAAATCAAAATCAAACGTTGGATCAACTAATTAGTCATTTAAATAAAACCACACAGGCTAATAGAGAAGAGTTGAGCAAATCATTAATACAAAGCAGTGAGCAAATGACTAAACGTATAGATGTGTTAACGAATGCGACCGATAAACGTTTACAAGAAATTAGCGGTCAAGTAGAAAAGCGGCTTGCAGAGGGCTTTGAAAAAACAACTAAAACCTTTAGTGATATTTTGCAGCGTTTAGCCTTGATTGATGATGCACAGAAAAAAATCACCGAATTATCAACCAATGTGGTTAGCTTACAAGAGGTGTTAAATGATAAGCGCTCTAGAGGGGCATTTGGTGAAGTACAACTAAGTGGTTTAATTCGCAATGTGCTACCAGAGCAAAGTTTTAAGCTTCAGCACACGTTATCAAATGGAAAAATTGCCGATTGTGTATTGTTTTTACCTGAGCCTACTGGAAACGTAGTTGTAGATGCTAAATTTCCACTAGAAAGTTATCGTAAAATGATGGACTTTGAATTAGCAGAGTCAGATCGTAAAGCCGCACAACGACAATTTAAAGTTGATATTAAAAAACATATTAACGATATTAGTGACAAATATTTAATTGATAAAGAAACTGCTGACGGTGCAATTATGTTTATTCCAGCAGAAGCTATTTTTGCTGAGATTCACGGACACCAAAGTGATTTAGTTGATTACGCTAATAAAAAGCGTGTTTGGCTAGCTTCTCCTACAACACTTATGGCAATACTCACCACGGCACGGTCAGTATTAAAAGATGAAGCAACTCGAAAGCAGGTTCATATTATTCAAGCGCATTTATCTGATTTAGCCAAAGATTTTGACCGTTTTAAAGGTCGATTTGCTAATTTAGCAAAACATATTGATCAAGCGGCTGTAGATGTGAAACAAATTCATACGTCGGCAGATAAAATCTCTACTCGATTTGAAAAAATCGAGCAGGTCGAATTACAAGATTCAGAGCCCCCTTTGATTAAAAAAAGTTAGTGCTTACTACTTTATTAAAAACTCAGATTAAAGGGGGGCAATTTTTTATATTAAAATGCGACATTAACAAAAACAATTAATAGTAGAACAGGACAAATATAACGTAAATAAAAGCCAAATAGCTTTAACTTTATATTACTGTTTAATACCGCAATGTCGGTGATTTTATTACCTCTATTCCAAATCCAGCCAATAACAATGAAATAAAACAGCGACATTAATGGTTGTAAAATAGTTGTAAGGGCTTGTACAACTAACCCGAATAAGACATCAAAAAAGGCAACTAATGTCATACTAGCAACTAAAACAGCACCAGAAACTAACCAAGTTGCGTGATTACGGTTAAGTTTTCTATCTTCCACTAAATACGACACAGGTACTTCCGTTGTTGAAATGGTTGAAGTTAGTGCTGCAATAGATAATAAAGTAAAGAAACTAAACGCAACAATTAAGCCTGTAGTACCCATAGATGAAAATAACGAAGGTAAAATTTGAAATATAAGCTGGCCTTCACCAATTAAGTGACCATTGTTAAAAACATCTTGTCCGGCATGTTGTGCAACGAATAAAGCTGGAATAATAAGTAACCCGGCTAAAAAGGCGATAAAAGTATCAAGTGCGGCAATAGAGACAACTAACTTGCCAATATTCTCACCTTTTTTCATATAAGAGCCATAGACCATCATGCCACCTACGCCAATTGACAATGAGAAAAATGCTTGGCCCATGGCTGATATAATTAATGTCGGGCTAGTTACTTGTGAAAAGTCAGGGATTAGATATAAAGCAACACCGTCAGCAGCGCCTTCTTGCTGTAGAATGTAAATAATAAGACCAATTAGCATCATAAGTAATAAAGGCATTAAACGACTGGACCATCTTTCTATGCCGGCATGAACACCTTGGTGAATTATTGCTGCTCCTAATAAAATAAAAACGGGCGTGAACATTACATTACGTAATGTACTTGATGTTGATAACCAAGTAGATAAATCAGAAAAACCTACCAGTTCAAATAAAGCACTTAAGGCATGAGCAAGCATCCAACCGGCAACAATACTATAAAAGCTAAGCATCATCATTGCGCCGACTAGGCCAATAATACCGGCTTTTCTACCTAGTTTATTAAAACGTTTACCACAAGCTTGAGCAAGTGCACTGACAGGATTTTTTTGTGCTTGGTTACCAATATAGACTTCAGCATAGAGTGCTGGTAAGGCTAATAGCAAAGTAACAATAAGATAAACAAATAAAAAAGCACCACCACCATTATTAGCGGCTTGAGTAGGAAATCCCCATATATTGCCTAATCCAATGGCAGATCCAGCAGCAGCTAATACAAAGCCAATACGAGAATGAAATGAATCACGAGAAGTGTTAGAAATCGACATAGAATATAAATTGTTTTGAGTAATACATATATTAACTTGTGAGCTTACCTAGTATGAGCGCTAAGGGGAAGTGATAATCATCCTTGTCGGTGATTAATGCTACTTTCCAACAAAATAATTTATGCTATCATTTGCAAAATTTTGAATTAGTGTTGAGATCCAACAAATATGCTTCAGTATCAAATCATTCCTGTAACGCCTTTTCAGCAAAACTGTACTCTATTTTGGTGTGATGAAACCAAGCAAGCTGCTGTGATTGATCCTGGAGGAGACATTGATAAAGTGATTGATGCCATTGATAAGCACCAATTAACCTTAAATAAAGTACTCTTAACTCATGCTCATATTGATCACGCTGGCGCAACTAATGCACTAGCCACACATTATGGTGTTGAAATTGAAGGACCACATAAAGAAGACCAGTTTTGGATTGACTTGATTGAAGAACAAAAGCAACGTTTTGGTTTTTCATATGCAGAATCTTTTAGCCCTAACCGATTTTTAGAACAAGGTGATAGAGTGACCTTTGGTAACATTACCTTAGAAGTTTATTTTTGTCCTGGACATACACCAGGGCATGTTATTTTTTTTCATCGAGAATCTAAATTAGCGCAAGTAGGCGATGTGTTATTTCAGGGATCTATAGGTAGAACAGATTTCCCTCGTGGAGATAAAGCGACTTTGATTAACTCTATTAGAAATAATATTTTTCCATTAGGTGATGAGGTACGATTTATTCCTGGTCATGGTCCAATGGGAACGTTTGGACAAGAGCGACGTACTAATCCATATGTAAGTGATAAAGCTGTAGGAGTGAATAGATAGTATGAACAGTTTTATTTTTAGAGCTCAACGACGTTTAAAGATAATAGACTCGAGTAAATTATTTCAGGGCGTTGTTATTGCCGTTATTTTGCTATCTGCATTATTGATTGGTGCAAAAACACATAATTTATCCGCGAATGCGATGGCTGTACTGACGCTATTAGATTTATGTATTACTATCTTTTTTGTTATTGAAATAACCATTCGTTTTTTTGCTCATCAAGATAAAAAGCAATTTTTTCGTAGTGGTTGGAATGTATTCGACACCTTTATTGTTATTGGAAGTTTAATTCCACTTGGCGGATCGGGCGTACTATTAGCCAGGTTGTTAAGAGTTTTCAGGGTTTTACGTTTAGTTTCAATGGTGCCAGAGTTAAGGTTACTGATTAATTCGTTGCTTAAAGCCATTCCTCGTATGGGCTATATCGCTTTACTAATGTTTGTTATATTTTATATTTATGCCGCCGTGGGAAGCATGTACTTTCATCAAATTAATGAAACATTATGGGGTGATGTGTCTATTTCTATGTTGACGTTATTCCGAGTTGCTACCTTTGAAGATTGGACTGACGTAATGTATGAAACAATGGCAGTTCATCCTTTTAGTTGGATTTATTATTTAACTTTCATCTTTCTAACTGCCTTTATTTTCTTAAATATGATGGTTGGTACAGTGCTTGAAGTGATGAGTCAAGAACATGAAAATCACCGTGCAGAGCAGCATGGCGAAACAGGCGACGGTGGTGAGCCTGCAAGTCGAGCTCAAATTGAAAAACTTGAGCAAGAACTAGCAGAAATTAAAAGTTTATTGTTACAGTCACAATCAAAATGATTATGGCGCTTCTTGTAGCGCCATTGCTGCCATTTTCATAGTGCCTTCAAAAGACTTTGTACCTGCGATGAACAAGCCATTATGGCAAAACATAGCATCACTAATACCGGTGACTGCCTGAAGTTCTGCATCTGATAAACCGGCCCATGCTGTGGGCAAAGGTTTTCTATCTTCAAATGATCCAAGTTCAGCCGGTACGGTTTGAATTCGCCATTGGCCAGTTTCAGAAGGGTAAACCATATAGAGTGCTGTATCAGAAAGTGCGTGCACAGTTCTTTTCCATGGCGTATATCTTTCTAAAACAATAACTCTTGGATCTGCTGCACTTTCAATAGCATGAGCGACAATTTCTCTCGCATTAATGCCACCACTTGCAGATGCAATAAAACGTGTTAAAACCCGTGATGCAAAATCAACGGCTTCATTAAAACAGTCATCAAAATGACTATCTTCTTGCCAAGTTGGATTAAACATTGAAATAGTTTGGCTGAGACTAATGCCTTTAGATACGCCTTCAACATGTCCACAGTCTATAGCGTCAATGGTTGATACAAGTCCGGCATCAACTGAGTCGGCAACTTCTTGGTTACCTTGGCATATTTCTAAACCATACTTTTGCCAAATTAGCCCAAATGAAGAGTATGGTATGCCATTTTCACGTTCACCTGCTCCGCCACGTTGGTGATGATCAAAACGATTTGTGTCAGGGTTATATTCACCACCCACATCAATCACAATATCTGCTTGACTAATAACGGCTAAATCACGCGTTCTTACAAGATTAAAAGAAGAAAAAATATTTTTAAGTGCAGCAACACTGAAAACATCATCAGCATGAAAATTACCGTTGTGGGTTACTATCGTTTTATCATTCATTTGTTTGGTATCATTTTAGAAAGGAATAAGAAGCAGCTACATGTTTGTGGCTTAATTTTAACTATTGATAAGTTAAGTTATTAGCGAATTCTATACGAAGATAACTAACAAAAATAGCCTAGATAAGTTAAAATTCGTCGCAGTTTATTATAAGAGCCAGAAGTATGTCGTTAGAAATACAACTTAGTAAAGAAGATTTAAGAAAAAAGAAACCTACGCGTGATGAATATTTAAAGAGAGCTAAAACCCCTGTTGTATTGGTATTAGATAATGTTACTAATAGCTATAATATAGGCTCATTTATTCGTTTAGCAGATGCTTTTGCTATTGAAAAAATCATTGTTTGTGGTGCGTTAACTATTTCAGATAAAAAATTAAGAAAAGCCTCTAGAAATGAAGCTAAATGGGTATGTATTGAGTACAGTGATAGTACAGCATTAAGTATACAATCGTTAATTAATAGTGGTTACACCATTTTTGGTGTAGAACTATGTCATGAGTCAGTCGATTATAAAAATGTTTCTTATCCGTCTCCTTGTGCATTAGTTTTGGGAAATGAGCGTAAAGGTGTTAGTGAAGTAGCACTAAAGTTAAGTCATCAGCAAATTCATATTTCTATGTTTGGTATGGGGAATTCTTTGAATGTATCTACTGCGGGTGCCATTATTTTAGCTGAATGTACAAGTCAAATTCGTCATGAAATGCAAACTCAATAGTGTGAGTGCTAGATATAAGTTAATCATTTTTTTTCTGCTTTTGCTCGGGTGAAAGTGATAATAAGTCCAGCCAACTAACAATAATATTTTTATTGTTAGTATGAGGATAAAAAGCTTTCTCAATTTCACCTGATGCTCGTAATATATTTAACCCTTTACGAAGCGCCTCATAAATTTTTGAACTGTTAGCAATATTTTTCGATACTACAAAATGCCGAGACTCTGTAAATGCTACTTTTATTCCTTTGATAGGCTCTAAAATTAAGCCGTTGCAGTTAAAAACAATTTTTTTATTGCCAATCATAATTAACTCACCAAAATACAAATCACCTCGGCCATATTTAATCATATTGCACATGTTTTCTGTTTTTGTCGTATTCAGGTGGGTGAGTTCTAGATTTTTTATTGCTGCTTGATCAAATATCCAATTTTGGGATGTTATAACTATGTAATCTCGTAGGGTTTGTAATGATGTAATACCTTTTGATTTATTGATATTAATGTGTTCTTCGATTTCTTTTCGTTTATCAGGAAGTGCAAAGAAACCTTTTTGAAATTCACCCTCTGCAAATATAGGTGGGGCAGTATAAAAATGTTTTTGAGATATTTGTGATAACCAAATTGAATCACCAGGTATTGCTATTCTACCTTTATAAGCTTCGAATAAGCTTCTTGAATAATTTGGCACCGAATTAAAGGATAAGGTTGCATTAAATCCACCAAGCTGTAGAGCTTTACAGATCAACATTATTTGCGTTGAAGCTTTCGTAGCATAGTCATTTTGATAACTGTTAATATCAGTACATTTTTTATTTCCTAGCCATTTTTTATAATTAGTTATCTCATGAGGCAAGCCACTAATGACTATTTCTTGCGCATAACTAGCGAAGGTAGAAAAAATGAGAAGTAGATGAAATATTAAGTATAAAGTGACTTTATGCATTACTTATTCTAATTATATTTGTAAATTTAATGATAATGTAAATAAAAAGGGTTATTAACATGACTTCTTCTTGAAAAGCACTCAACAGATGCAATTAGCTTTTGTAGCTCTTACCTATAATTCTTTTTAAGTCGTAAATAAACCCTGTGTATAACACTTTATATGTTTATTTATGTGTTGCAATCATTATTGTGACTTTTGATAACGCATTAAAATTTTATCTAAGTGATTAGCAAAACTTTGACGATCACTTTGATTTAACGCTGATGGTCCTCCTGTTTGAACACCACTAGCACGCATGGTATCCATAAAATCACGAATATTTAATTTAGATTTTATATTCTCTTTGGTAAACAGCTCACCTCTTGGGCTTAAAGCAATGGCTGATTTACTAATGACTTCGTCAGCTAAAGGGATGTCTGATGTTATTACTAAATCATTTATATTGATTCTTTTTACAATTTCATCATCAGCGACATCAAAACCTGAGTTGACTTGCATAAAATTAATAACACGTGATGGTGGTATACGAATATGATGATTAGCGACCAGTGTCGTTTCAATTCCAGTTCGTTCAGCCGCTTTAAATAATATTTCTTTTATTACAACTGGACAGGCATCTGCATCAACCCAAATTTTCATAAATGCTCCCCAATCTTATTATGCATGTTGTAGCAATAATTATGTATATTGATATGATAACGTATTATTCAAATATGAGTATAGCGCTCATTTTAAGTCAATAATAAAGAAATAAATGGCTACCACTGAATCAATTAAACCGCATTACGAGCAAATTTGGCAAACAGTACAGTTAATTCCTAAAGGAAAAGTTGCTTGTTATGGCCAAATCGCTGATCTCGCTGGCTTACCTGGTAGGGCAAGATTAGTAGGTAAAGCCTTAAGTAAAATACCTAAAGGAGGCTGGCAAGGAAAATTAGTACCTTGGTATCGTGTTATTAATTCACAAGGTAAAATTTCATTTCCAATAAATAGTCCATATTTTTTAGAGCAAAAGCAGCTTTTACAAGGTGAAAATATAGTTGTTCTGGGCGTAAAAATTAAGCTGAAAGATTTTCAATGGCAGCCTGACTATACAGAACTACTATTTTTGTTGAAATTTTAAAACATTCAAACCTGGTTAAAATATACATATTTGTTTGAATAACACCCAAAAATGACTTGTTTAGAGGTTTAATTACAAGATTTAGCCAAGAGGAACGTGTTTTTAATAGCCGAATAGTGTAAATAAAGTTGACTTAGTACGAATGAATTAGTAAAACATATATAGCAAAAACAAATGTGTCTATTTTAGGCCTTTTTGCTCAAGTAATAATCAAAAAAGACCATATATGAATCTAAAGCATCTATTAATCCAGATATTTAATGATGATTTTGTGATATTTTTTATTTATTACTCGAATAAATAAATAACTTTATAACTACCACCTTGACAGTTTGTTTGTCATTTGGGATTATTGATAGGTTGTATAAAAAAAAGTTACAAATAATAAAACGACAGATTTTTATATTTGCGGTAACAAAAATCTTTGTTATCAAAATTTAAATAGCAATTGGTTGGGAACTATGTCCAAAGTAAGTAAGAAAAGCCTCATCGCTACGGCAATGGTAGGCGCACTAGCATTAACAGGTAGTAATATCGCTGCTGCTGATGCATTAACAGATCTTCAAAAAGCTGAAGCTACAATATTTAAGCAGTCAGCTAAATCACAAGCCAAAATCAACACTATTTACGAACAAACGCAAGAACTTCTTGCTGAATACCGTAATACCGTTGATGAAGCAGATGTTTTACGTGGTTATAATGATCATGTTCAACGTATGGTTGATGATCAAAAAGCAAATATCGCATCATTACAAAAGCAAATTGATGGTATTGATAAAATTAAACAAGGTGTTGTGCCATTGATGTACAAAATGATCGATACCTTGGAAAAATATATCGAACTTGACGTTCCAATGAACATTGAACGTCGTAAAGAGCGTGTTGCTAATTTACACAACGTAATGTCAAATTCAAATGTTACTACTTCTGAGCAGTTCCGCTTAGTACTTGAAGCATATGAAATTGAAGCAGGTTACGGCACAATCTTTGATGCTTATCAAGCAGAAATGGATTTTGGTGGTACAACCTTAACAGCTGATTTCGTTCATATGGGCAGAATCGCTTTTGTTGCACAATCTCTAGATGGTAAACGTTCTTGGTTATGGAATAACCAAAGTCGTGCATGGGAAGAATTAGGTGATGAATATTTAAAACCTGTTAAAGATGCTATCGCTATGGCGCGTAAGCAACTTCCAATGGATTTAGCTAAATTACCAGTATTTGCAGCAGGGGCAGAATAATGAGAAAAGTTATTAATTTTGTAACGCTAGCAGTAGTAATGTCAGCTGGTTTAGTTGCAACAACACAAGCGAATCAGTTAGATGATTTATTAAAACAAGTTAAGTCTGATCGTATTTCAGAAGCTAAACTTGATAAAAAACGTGAAGCTGAATTTACGTCAGCACGTGCCGATAAACAAGCGCTTTTAAATAAAGCTAAAAAAGAACTTGCGAATCAAAATGCGCGTAATGCACGTTTAACAAAAGAATATGCAGATAACGAAATTGCATTAGCACAAAAAGAAGTTGAACTTGATAATGCTACAGGCACATTAGGTGAAATGTTTGGTGTTTCTCGTGCTGCAGCTGCAGGCGCTTATGGCCAAATTGCTACTTCTATCGTAAGTGCAGAATTCCCTGGCCGTGGTGAAACGTTAAACCGTATCGCGAATGCTAAAGAAATTCCTGCTTTAGAAGATCTTGAAGAGTTATGGTTTGCTTTACAAACTGAAATGACTGAATCAGGTAAAGTTTCTAAGTTTACTGCTGAAGTAACAAACTTAGATGGTTCTAAAACTACTCAAACTATTACTCGTATCGGTACATTTAACCTAGTTTCTGCAGATGGTTACTTAACTTATAACGATGAAGTTGGTCAGGTTCAACCGTTAGCTAAACAACCAGCAGGTTATATTTCTGATACAGCATCTGGTTTCTTCAACACTAGTTCAGGTTATGCTGGTGTATATGTGGATCCTTCACGTGGTGGTATTTTATCACTAGAAACACGTAAGAAAACACTTGAAGAATTCTTCCATGAAGGTAAAGAAGTTGGTTACGCTATCACGGTTCTTTTAATCATTGGTTTATTGATTGCGCTTGAACGTATTATCGTTTTAGGTAGTATTACTTCTAAGATTAAATCTCAAGAGAAAAATCTTGATACACCAAATAGTAACAACCCATTAGGTCGTTTACTTCAAATTTATCATGATAACAAGTCAGTTGATGCTGAAACATTAGAGCTTAAACTTGATGAAGGTATCTTACGTGAAACACCTAAAATTGACCGTGGTGTTAACTTAATCAAAATGTTTGCTGCTATAGCTCCTCTAATGGGTCTATTAGGTACAGTAATCGGTATGATTATGACTTTCCAAACAATTACATTGTTTGGTACTGGTGACCCGAAAATTATGGCGGGTAACATCTCTCTAGCATTAGTTACAACAGCATTAGGTTTGATTTGTGCATTACCACTTATTCTTATCCACTCAATTGTTGCAGGTAAAGCGAAAAGCGTTTTACAAAAACTAGACGAGCAAAGTGCAGGCTTAATTGCTGCGATTGCTGAGAAGGAGTCTAAATAATGTTATTCCTGATAGAGCTTTGGGAATCTGTCAGGGGTTTTATTGCAACTGGCGGTAACGTACTGTACGTTGTTGCCTTTGCACTCTTATTGATGTGGATAATGATGATAGAACGCTATTGGTTCTTATCAGCAATCTACCCAACAATGAAGAAAGATATTGTTTCTCGTTGGGATGCACGCTCAGACACAACGTCTTGGTATGCACATCGTATTAGAGAGACTTGGATTTCCGAAGCAAACGAACTGCTTGAACAACGCATGGTAACTATCAGAACATTAGTGGCAATGTGTCCATTAATTGGTTTGTTAGGAACTGTAACCGGTATGATTGGTGTGTTTGAAACAATGGCACAACAAGGTACAGGTAATCCGCGATTAATGGCCGCAGGTATATCGCAAGCAACAATTCCGACTATGGCCGGTATGGTAGCAGCGTTATCTGGTGTGTTTTTTAGTTCAAGACTAGACGCTCAAGTTAAACTAGCAAAGGCTAAACTGGTTGACAGTTTACCTCATCACTAGAGAGATATTTTCATGGCACGTAAAAAAATTCGTGAGGACGAAGAAGCGGTAATTGATATGACACCGATGCTCGACATCGTATTTATCATGCTGATCTTCTTCATTGTAACCACTTCTTTTGTTAAAGAAGCAGGTATTGAAGTAAACAAACCTAAAGCAGCACAGCAAACTAAGCAGAAAAATGCCAATATCTTTATAGCAATTAAAGATAACGGTGAAATTTGGTTAGATAAAGGCCGTGTTGACATCGAACGTGTTGGTGCAAGGATTGAAAAATTACTTGCTGAACAACCGACCGATGTAATTATTATCCAAGCTGATAAAGACGCTAAACATGGCGTTGTTGTTAAAGTAATGGATGCAATTAAAGAAGCAGGAAGTGATCTTAGAATCTCTATTGCTGCAGCGAAGGGGTAGAGAATGGGACGCTTTTTAGTATCAATACTACTAGGCGCTGTAGTTACCTTTGGTCTATTTGCTTTTATGGCTTTCCTTGTATCTAGCGGTGATAGACACAAGGATGAGGCAAAAGAGAGTATAATCGTAGAAGTGAATACTACACCGCCAGAGTCTTCAGCAGAAACACGTCGTCGTGTTCCGCCACCGCCGCCGCCGCCGCCTAAAGCGCCGCCAAAGCAACAGACTCCTGAGCCTGAAGCAAGTAACGACACTGGTGGTTTGCAGTTTAATATGCCAGGATTACAATTATCTGGCGCATCAACAGGCTTATCTGCACCAGGTGCAGGGTTTGGCCGTGACGGTGATGCAACACCAATTGTACGAATAGAGCCTAAATACCCTATTCAAGCAGCTCGTGATGGTAAAGAAGGTTGGGTTAAGCTTTCATTTACAATCAATGAGATTGGTGGTGTTGAAGATGTTACAGTAATTGAAGCTCAACCTAAGCGTGTTTTTGACAGGGAAGCGAAACGTGCACTTAGAAAGTGGAAATACAAGCCAAAAGTTGTTGATGGTAAACCATTAAGACAAGAAGGTTTAACAGTGCAATTAGACTTTAAAATGGACGGAGGGAGTTAATTATGTCGAAACAATTTACCCTTGAAAGTATGTCTTTTAAGAAAGTATCAACTTCTTTAGTTGTTGTTGCTTCTCTATTGATTGCGCAAGTGCCATTTGCTGAAAATGCTAATGCGGCTGCTGCTCAAGAAGAGAAAAAGAAACGTCCTACGCAGCTTGTTGGTCAATCTGTTGGTAAAAAGGTACAAAAAGCTTTTGAGGCTTATACAGCTGATGATATTGATGGTGCTTTAGTTATCTTAAAAGATATTGAAGCCAAACAAGATTATGATAAAGCCTATGTTTCTCGTTTTATTGCTGTTATGTATGCCACTAAAGGTGACCATGAAGAAGAAGCAATAAAATACCTTAAGATGGCTGTAGCTCCTGATATTTTAAATGAAGGAGATCATGGTGAAGCTTTAAAGTTATTGGGTGATTTGCAAATGCAAACCAAAGACTATAAAGGTGCTTTAAGTAATTACTATACTTGGATGGATTTTACCGGTAAAAATGATGGTGACACTTGGGTTAAAATAGCTCAAGCAAATTATGAGTTAAAACAATTGGATAAAATGATTGTTCCTGCTGATAATGCAATCGCCGCATTTGCTGATAAACCTAACCAAAACCCTTATATATTAAAATTAACTTCTTATTATGAGCGTAAAAAATATAAAGAAGCGATTGATGTATTAGAAACGGTAATTTTAATTTTTCCTGAAAATAAAACCTGGTGGACACAATTACCAATGTTTTATTTACTTGTGGAAGATTACCCTAAAGCATTACAAACACTTGATCTAGCTTATAAGCAAGGGTTTCTTGATAAAGAATCTCAGATTAAAACATTAGCAAGTTTATATTCTTCTAATGAATCACCTTATAAAGCTGCTTTATTATTAGAGAAGCATATTGCTTCAGGTTTAGTTAAAAGAGACGACAAGAACATCTCAACTTTAGCTAACGCTTGGCATGCTGCACAACATGTTAGTACTGCTGCCAAATATTATGGTGAGCTAGCTAAGATGACTGGTGAAGCACAGCATTATAGCAAGCAAGGCATGTTGTTGAAGCAAGACGAGCAATTTGCTAAAGCAATCCAGGCTCTAAATAAAGCCATTGATCTAGGTATTAAGAATCAAGGACGCTTGTATATGAGCATAGCTGAATCATATTTTTATCTTGAAAAGTATAAACAAGCTTATGCTGCTATCAATAAAGCTATAAAAGACCCTAAATCGCGTAAAGCGGCTAGTAGTTGGAAAGGCTTCATTGTAGATACAGCTAGACGTAAAAATGTTTCAATCTAATTAATATATTGTAACTTTTAATCAAAAAACCAGTACTCTTTAAAGGGGGCTGGTTTTTTTATGTTTAATGATAAGTGCAGCAATAGTAAAAATTTAATTAGATCTTAATAATATAGCTAAATTTTATATAATACTAATGTCGATAATTCATAGTTTATATTGGCTAATAGCAAACGGATTAATTAGTCGACCAGTTTAACCCAATCTCTTGTGCATAAGCTTTTTACTCTTTCTATATCCCTTATGAAGTTGTTCCATCCCTTTGAACACTGTTCAACAATATATATTCCTGTGTGGAGATAATTAGAGACGGAAATAATAAAATAAATTGTTACAAATTATTCGACTCACTAAAATAAATATATTATTCTGATTCAGTCTTTTATTCTAACAACAAAAACCGCCCATCCAGAGGAATATATTTTGTCATTTAATAAACTTGTCAATATAAGTAAAGCTTGTGCTTTTGCAATAGCCTGCTTAAGTATTTCTGTTTCAGCGTATGCAGATTCAGATGTTTTTTCAGACACTATTGTCACCATTAACCCAGAAAGTAATATAACTAAGGTTACCACTGAATTGTTAACCTTGAGTAATCAAGTACCGGAAGAGTTTGATGGCTTACCTGATAACTCTTCTTTATCTCTAATTAAAGATTATCAATTATTTACTGGACAACATGTTGTTGAATGGGAAGTAACAAACCCAGATATGGACGATACAATAACACTAAAGCAAATCGTTTATGTTACGCCATTTGTTAGTTTACCTGCAACAGGTAAAATTGCACTAGAATCACCAGTAATTGATGGGGTTGCTACTTCAACATTTGATGTTATCCCCAATTTATCAACCACCAATATTAATCAAGACGAAGATATTATTATTACTTTTAAATTGAGTGGTACAGCCCTAACCAATAAGCTTGAAAACATATTAATAAATAATCATGGTGGTTACGATCCGGATGAAAAAACATTAACTATCGAGTTATCTATTAACAGTGACACAAGTAAAGTGGATGCACGTGATTTTAAATTCACTATGCAAAGTTATCTATCTCCATTACGGACATCTAAAGAAGCTAAAACCTCTGAATATGATTTTTATAATTTTAATGATATAACCGGTTGGGAAGATGGCGATATATTGAATGTAGAAATTGTTGAGATTATCAATGGTGCTATTGACAATGAAAATACAACAACAACTTTCACCATAACGGATGAAAATTTACCACCTGTTATTTTAGACTTTTATGCCTATACACCACAATGTTATGAACGCCCTGTGTCAGCTGTAGAATCGGACAAATCAGCGAAGGTAACCTGTGCTCAACAAAGTAGTAGAGATGTCGTTTTTAATGAAAACGAATCGGAAAATATAGTGGTTTTTATAGAAGGTTATGACCCTAACGGGGATAGCGTTAAGTTTGATATTTTGTTTAATGATAGCAACTCGGTAGGCTACCAAAATGAAGATAATTCGAGTACCTACTTCAACAATTATCATTACGTTAACCTTAGCGAGTATGGTAATGTGATTAACGTTGCGGCTAAACTTGAAGAAGAGAATAGAACTGACCCTCTAACAGCGATTTCAGGCCTTACTTTATATATAAGTACTCAAAATGATGATGTTATTTTAGATAGCGATAAAGATTCTGATGGCGATGGTATTAATGATTCTGCTGAAGGTGTTACTGATAGCGATGGCGATGGTATACCTAATTATTTAGATAATTCATCAGACCGTTCTACTTTAGCTCTTGTACTAGGCGAAGAGCCGATGAGAACTGAACCTGGTATACAGTTAAGCTTAGGTCCTATTAATTCTTTAGCGCTTGGGCAAGAAGCAAGTGGGGCGGCAGTGAATCCGAATGACCTCACTGACTATTTAGACAATGGTCAGCCAGTTGATCCTGATGATATTACTGATGAAGTTGGGATTGAGGAAAATTTGGATCTTTCGACTGGTTTTCTATTTATTGAGTTTATTGCGTCGAACTTAGCTCAAGCAGGAGACTCTGTTGCTGTTGTTGTGCCATTACCAGAAAGTAGTAAAATCCCTGTTAATGCCATTTATGCAAAATTTTTAACCCCTCGAAGTATTTATAATGATTTTATATTTAAATCTTTTGAAGTTGATGCTTATAATGAAATTCATTCTGCAGCACGTATAGACTCTATATGTCCTAGTTATTATGATACAAGCTGGAAAAAGGGCCTAACACAAGGACACGAATGTATTCGTTTAATTATTGAAGATGGTGGACCTAACGACGCTGACGGAGTAGCGAATAAACAGGTTGAAGATCCAGGCCTTTTGGCTGCATTAGCTAACACTGCACCGTTAGCAAGAGCTGTTGCAACTTTAGTACTTCTTAATGGCGGGGAGGAAGGTAAAATTGATGGTTCATCATCGTTTGATAGTGACGGCGACGCACTTACTTATACTTGGACGCAAATAGAAGGGCCAACATTAACAATTAAATCCGAAGGTAGTATATTAAGCTTTACAGCGCCTGTAGTTAACGCCTTAACGCGTGTAAGCGTACAATTAACCGTTAACGATGGTACTGTTGACAGTAATACGACTGTTGTTTCTTTTTATATTGAAGCTGGAGAAGCAGAAGCTATTGATGATAGCACTACGAATACATCAGGCGGTGGTGGATCTTTCACCTTGTTCGGATTATTCGCTTTATTGATGATTGTAGTAAGAAGAAAAGTATCGATTAATTAATGTGTTAACATTTTTCGTTAATTTAAATAAATGCCATTCATTGAAAGTGAGTGGCATTTTTTAATTGTAATGATTATCCCCCTAAGTTTAATAAATTCCATTATTTTATTAGTAGCTTAAAACTGCTAAAATAGATTTATCTCATACTGTGTATTCACACTTTTTTATTAGGAAATACTTTGAACAATAATGATGTTCTTCGCCGGTTACGCTACACTTTTAACTATAATGACAAACAGATGATAGCGATTTTCTCATCAGCAGGATTGATGGTTACTAGAGAGCAAGTAAGCCAATGGTTAAAAAAAGATAATGATGCTGATTTTGTAAGCTGTCAAGATGTCGAATTAGCTTCATTTCTAAATGGATTTATTAATGAAAAACGCGGTAAAAGAGAAGGGGCTCCAGCAACACCTGAGAAACGTTTAACAAATAATATTGTTCTTACTAAATTAAAAATCGCTCTTAATTTAAAAGCGGAAGAATTGATTGAATTATTAGCAAGTGTTGATTTTCGCTTAAATAAACCTGAGTTAAGTGCTTTTTCAAGAAGAGTTGAACATCAACATTACAGAGAGTGTAAAGATCAAGTTTTACGTAATTTATTACAAGCTATTGATAAGAAGCATCATGTTGCTAGAACAAGTAAAATTGAAAATAATAGTGCTGATAAGAATACACCTTTAGGCGGTAAGTCTCAAAAGAATAAGTCACATAATAGCAACACCCCAAATAATAACTTTAAAGCTAAAAATCAAAACAATGAAACATGGGTTGATGGTGCAAGACCGAATGCTAGTGCAATATATGAAAACCCTAATAGTAAAACAGATCAAGCAAAGTCTTCTCGTAAAGTATTAAAGTTAAAACCAGAAGATATTTACAAACAATCTAAGAAGTAAGCATATCTTTATAATATCCCAATATTATGTAAGTTACGGTTTCAATAGAGTGAATTAAACCATAAATAAGGCTATATCTAACCGATTAGCCTTTAAAAGTTAACTTAATATATAAATCCCATAGTCATCAAGTTATATAAGTACATAGCGCGCTTAGGGAGCATCATAACGTTTCTTCTTAAACTTTTTAATACTTGTTGAGTAGTTAGTGGTAAGTCACCTCTATTTATTAAAGTTAAAAAGACCAATTTAAAGTATCTTAAATCGAGAACAGGTCAAATAGATTAATTCATAGTTGATTGCTCTAAAGGTTGATATAAATCAAAACCAACTTTTTCGGCCTTGTTAGAATCAGAAAGTCGCGTTTTATATGGTGTTTAGACTCAGTTATATAATAACCGCTATCTATTCCTAAGCAAGGAGATTAGTTCCATGTCAGATAATCCAAAAAAAAATCCAACAATAAAACAAGGAAAACCAATAGTATATGCCTGCTCTGGGTGTTCTAATTTAGCCGAAATGGCTCATAATATATCGTTAAACCTTGATGATGATGGTATTGCTGAGATGTCGTGTGTTTCAGGTGTTGTCGGAAAAGTTATTCCTATGATGGAGCTGGCAAATTCTGGTCGCCCAATTATTGCTATTGATGGTTGTGATTTATCTTGTACAAAAGCATGTCTTGAATTGAGTGGTTTACATGCAGATTACTATTATCAAATTAGTGATTTAGGCTTTGAAAAACGCAGTAAATTAGATGACTCATTGACAGATAATGCTATTGCAATAAAAAGTATCTATGAGCAATTATTTGATAATGGAATAGGCTTTCAGCTTTAAATGAGCGCTAAAAGCCCCTTTTAGCAACAACACACAATACGGTGTTCTTAATTAATTGTTCTAATTTAGTATTCAACCCAGTGTGAATACTGGTTATTTGTTCCTAATGCTGCTTGACTGCCTTTTAATGAAAAATTATAACCACATAAAGTGAAGTTGCCACGAAATGCTAAAGCCTGAATAAGCTCTTGACTATCAAGAGGGGAAAAACTAGCAAAATAGTTAGAATTACTCCCATTACTCTCTTCCACTTTCACTGACAATGTACGTATTGGCTTTCCTTTATTAAAGCTAATTTCTTTACAGCTTTCATCTCCTTGTGCTGTTAATTGTGACCATAAAAGTGAATTTTCAACTTCATCAGCTTGCCAATTAATACTAATGCCAGAGTGCTCCGATAAATATAAGGTATAGTTATCGGGCATAGGAAGAGGGTGACTTCTTAAAATAGAAGGCAAAACACTAACTTGCTCTTTATTGTTATTTTGATTTATTAATGTTTCGTCCGCAGAGTCTAAGTAATGAATTAGCCATGAAGTACTAACACCAATTAAGGTTATGCCGATGATAGCCACTATAATTAATTGTGCTTTTCTATTGTTTAATAGGTTTAAGCGAATCAATTCACCAATATCAGTTTGCTTATTAGCTTGTCTATGATGAGAATAATTATCATCTTCAATTTTATCTGTTTGATTATACTCTTGACTACTATCATTATGGGTTTGTGAGTAATAATTGTTAGATGAAGTATCACTAACAAGTGTAGGTTCAATGCGATATTGTGATTGTGCACTCTTGTGGCTATTTTGTCGACATTCATTCATATCAACTGGGCCATAGTAACCCAATATATAGCTATGTTTGTTAGTGCTTTGATAAGTCAATAATACCGCAGAGCAAAGAGTTGGAAGAATGAGTAAATAATAACTGCTGCTCTGCTGAGATATGATAATAATGATGCCTACTAATAAAAAAGTTAAGCAGGGGGCCAATAACCACTTTTTATTGAGTTTCGCATCATGTAAGCGTCGCAGGCTTGTTAACCCAAGTATTAGAGAAAATATTACCAACAATATTAGCGGTATAATAATACTATTGCTAAAAGCAGATACTAGCATGATAAATAAAACATACACACCAATAGAAATAGTAAAAAAACGTGTTCTATTATCAAGACCGTGTAAACAAAAAAGTGACTTTAAAAACTGCACTATACCTTCCTATATAATTAGAGTTGGAATTGAAATAATTGATTTTATTAAACTCGATAAGGAGGAACATCAACATTATCTAATTTTAATCCATATAAACTCAATGTAGCATGATTACTGGACTCACCGTCGCCGCTAAACTCTATATCAAATAAGCTAAACCACACAAGACCATGTTTCTTATTAAATGTTAACCGGCTTGAACGTCTGGCAATAGCAATAAATTGTAACTGGCTTTGTTCACAATACCGAGTAGCATGAATAAGGGCGGCTTCAGCGACTTTTCTTAAGTAAATAAAGTACCAAAAAATTAAGCAGACAACTAATAAGTAGTAAATATTTTCCATAGTGTGTAGATATACCTTAAATCGTAAAGCCGAATAAATTGCTTTATTTAGTTAAATAGTTGGCCAATTGCTTGCGATAATGCATTGCTTCTATTGGGTGAACGCATACATTCAAAAACAATGGGACGAATTGATGGTATTGCAACCAAGTCTTTAAATATACTATTGAATAGAGCTTGATCTTCACATGCAATAAGGTGCTCAAAATAAGTAATCAACCTCTTAGCGTCTGCAAGTACAGTCCAACAACGACCAGAAAGTGTAATTAATAGCTCAGCAGCGATTTTATCTTGTGCTAGCAGCATATTAATAAATTGTTCAACGTGAATATGGTGGCAATTACTCGCTAAACTACGAAGTAAATGTTGTTGTGTTTGAAGGAGGTTATCATTATTTTCGTTATTCTCTTTCATTAATGCTATGTTTTTTTCTAGTAAACTTATTAAAGTATTCAGTAATGCTGCAGGTAGACTTTCATTTTCTAATGCTCCACATAATGGAAATAATACTTCGGTAGGAAGGTGAGGTAGAGCATTTATCAGTTTTTCGCTGTTCTCTTTCTCATTTATACGCACGGCAAAGTCGGTAATACCCTGAACACCTACTACTTGCCAATTATCCCAACCAGATTCACCTGAAAGGTAAGTTAAAAATGGCGATAAATATTCACTCGGTGTTTGTTTTAGTTCAAAATTAATTTTACTGTTTAATGTAGCTAATTTGTACTGTGCAGGAGTATACAAGTAAGGATTACTTTTTAATAACTCTTCTTGTTTCTCATTAGCATCTTGCATTAAATTACTACCAAGAGCTTCAATGATAATAGCAATAAAATGGTTTCTTGCTCCTTGATTTAGTAATCCACGTTCATCAAGAGGAAATTTTAATAGCCATAAATATGGTTGAGGTGATTTTTTCTGCCAAAAAGCAATAGCAATACAAGCATGACCTTGTAAAGGCGTTGGGTATGGTATTTGATTTAGTTCTATTTTTTCAAATTGTTCTTTTGAGATTTTTTCTATTTTTCGACCAATATCATAAAGGCGAAACTGAGAGTTCGATGAATGCAAAAGCTGTGAAATAGTATCTATAGTATTCATAAGGAGAATTAGTAAGCCAAAGTAAAGAAGGATTGAGTCTGCTCGCCATTATAGAGATAATGCGTTTATCTAGCAAAATTTAAAATGTGACTATGCCTTTACAACTTAATAAGCCAATTTCTGAAATAAGCGATCAAAAACCTGTTTTAACTATTCTATACCAAGATGAATATCTTATTGCCGTTGATAAACCTGCAGGGTTATTTGTACATCGTAGTTTTATGGACAAGAATGAAATCTATTTTGCTTTGCAGTTAGTTCGAGATCAAATAGGTAAATACGTTTATCCTGTACACCGATTAGATAGACCCACATCTGGTGTTTTGTTGTTTGCTTTAACGCAAGAGGTAGCTCAAAAAATGAATGAAGCTTTTGCTAGTAAATCAAATGAAGTGAATATTCGGGAAAATAGTACACAAGAGGCATATACCAATACAGAGTTAACAAAAACTTATTTTGCTTTAGTGCGTGGGCACTTAGCAATGTTTGAGCACGATACCTTGATAGATCATGCGCTTAAGGAAAAACTAGATAAAATTGGTGATAAAAATGTTAGACGAGATAAACCCGCGCAATTGGCACAAACTAATTATCGCGTAATAAAGCAAGCAAGTTTACCAATTTCATTGGGGAAGTTTGATAGTGTTCGGTATTCTTTAGTAAGGTTAACGCCAATTACAGGGCGTAGACATCAAATTCGACGTCACCTTGCACACTTACGTCATCCTATTATTGGTGATATAAATTACGGAGATAATAAGCAAAACCCGTTTTTTACGAATCACTTTGGTTTTAAGCGTTTAATGCTTATCGCTAAGTCATTAAGTTTTCTTCATCCTATTACTCATGAGAAAGTAATAATTAATGCTGCCTTCGATCAGCAATGGCAGTACCTTTTTAATACACTCGATTGGTCAGATGATATAAGTTAGATGGCTGCGATGTTATTTTATATATCACAGATTCTTTAACTGATTTTAATAGATGTCAAAATTGAAGTAGCTGCAGTTTTAGTTGGGGGCACTAATATTAATAGCATTAATATCTTGTGATATAAGCTGAGTATAGATATTTTCAGTTCTAACATTCGTTGTATCTGAATTTTTATCACCTCTTATTTTAACGGTATAATTCGAAAAATAAGGGCCATAACTAGCTCTTTCTTGCTTTAAGGCTAATATCATTGCTTGATCTTCTGGAATAGGTCTATTCAAAACCGACATCATTAACTCGTGATCAGAGCTTATTGATTTTTTGTTTGTACTTTTATTGATAGGTGTAAATTGGGTATGAGAAAAGTGCTTATTCATACGACTATTGTCATAACGATTGTCTGCAAAATTATTATTATTTACATTTTCCGTGGTACTACACGCAAATAAAAATAAGCACAAAAGCATACAAGTACTACTTTTAATAGTGCGTAAACTCAAACAGGGTAAACTTAAATAGTACATAACAAACCTTCACAGCAAAATAATCTCTATAGCTATGTAAAGGCAAATGTTATGCCAACTGAATTTTTGACACGGGAGCTCTATATTTTTTATATTTTAAGTTGTTGAAATAAAATAATAAAAAAAGTGTTTTTTTTGAGGCGTAAGAGAGTTATTCTAAATAAAATCACTCTCTATAATAGGAGGGAAGTGCTAGCGTCAATTTTTTGATGTGTTAATTGCTTAGCTAAATTATTCTACTTTATTCATATCTATAATGCTTTTGATTAGGTTCGCTGTATTTTCAGGTTGTTCTAAGGGGAACATATGGCTTCCGAGAGTTGTGATTACATTAATACTTTTATTTAATTTAGCAAATTTCTTGAAGAATATATGAGGACATACATCTGTTTTCTCTGCGTATATTAATGTAGCAGGGATGTTAAGCTTGTTTTTATAACTCGATAAGTTATCTGCCAAATTTCTGAAAATATCAGTTTCTACTTGGGCTGAGAAAGCTAATTCTAATTGACCATTTCGTTCAACAATGCCATGTTTAACATAGTCGTTTAAGCAGCGTTCATCAAAATTTTTAAATAATCTTTTACTTGAGAATAACTTTGCAACATCGGTATCTAATGGCCAATGTGTTCTTCTTATTTTGGATTTACCCGAAGGGCTATACTTGTCAATAAAACGAGTATTCTTAACAAGTTTCATTCCTAAAGCGGTAGCGCCGGTTATTACAGGTGGATCTAACATAATTAAGCCTTTGAATAAGGCTGGTTGTTGGCAAGCTGCAATGAAAGCAATGACTCCACCAAATGAATGACCTACATTGAATACTTGTTCTTGATTATGTAAGGCTAATTGCTGTTTCACAAAGTTAATCAGTTCATCCACTAAGGGTTGCCAGTTATTTTCAACGGGATATCTTTCATCATGACCATATTTTTCATGTGATATGATTTGATATTCTGTTGGTAAATAATTAAATAGTGTTTGGTAGCTGCCGGCAGGAAAGCCATTCGCATGAACAAAGTTAATAAGTGTTTTTGACATATTACTGTAACTAGCCGTTTTTAATAATAAACTATTAAGAAGTTAAACGCTTGTTTGAATATTGTCAATCATCATTTTGATAGGAAACTACTTGTTGTAGAATTAAATGTTAAAAACCTGACTAAGTCAGGTTTTGATATTAAACAATTTTAATAGAAAATTTAGCTAAAACTCTTCTAACATATACTCCAGAGAGTCCTCATATATTAGTAATTCTTTTTCGAGTTGGAATTTATCTCTTAATTGTTCAATTTCTCGCCACTTCCTTTTATTTGTCGCTACATTTTTTCCTTTTGCAGGTTGACTAACTGATGCTAAAACTTGGTTTAAATTATCCATAAAAGTACCCCTTAATAGATTTTCTTTAAAAACATAGATCAATTGCATCTTTTTAATATCATACTTTTTAAGTGCTTAAAATAAAAAATGCACATTTTTTAATAAAAATGTGCGTTTTAAATAGTCGTATCGGTTGATTTTACATCATTGATTCTTTTTATAGCATTTGTGCTAATTGTTTTTCAAGCTTCACTTGATCAATAGCAAAATTACGAATCCCTTCACTTAGCTTTTCAGTCGCCATTGCATCATCATTCATTTGCCAGCGCCATTCTTGTTCAGTTAATGGTGTTTCAGTAGATCCTGTATCATTAATGTTGTTAGCACTAAGTTTCTGTTCAACAGGTGCATTGTTGTTGGCTAATTCATCCATCAATTGAGGACTAATAGTTAACCTATCACAACCAGCAAGTGCTAAAATTTCCCCCGTATTTCTAAAACTCGCGCCCATAACAACAGTGTTATAACCTTTACTCTTGTAATAATTATAAATATCAGTAACAGAAATAACCCCTGGATCTTCATCACTAGGGTATTCAGTGCGACCAGTATCTTTTTTAAACCAATCAAGTATACGACCAACAAAAGGTGATATCAGATAAACACCGGCTTCCGCACAAGCTCTTGCTTGTGCAAAACTAAAGAGTAATGTTAGGTTACAATTAATGCCTTCTTTTTCAAGCTGCTCCGCGGCTTTAATGCCTTCCCATGTTGAAGCTAGCTTGATCAGAATACGATCATTACTCACACCTGCTTCATTGTACATTGCTATTAATTTGTGAGCTTTAGCAATAGAGGCCTTTGTATCAAAAGATAATCGAGCATCTACTTCAGTGGAGATACGGCCAGGGACTGTTTTTAAAATTTCTAGACCAATTAATACTGATAACCTATCTGCTGCATCAATAACTTGCTGATTTTTATCATTAGATTGCTCTTTTGCCCAAATAACAGAATCAGATAATAAATTTTTATATAATGGTAATGCAGCTGCTTTTAATAATAATGATGGATTAGTAGTAGCGTCTTGTGGTTGAAATTTAGCTATAGCTTCAATATCACCAGTATCGGCAACGACAGTGGTCATTTGCTTTAATTGTTCAAGTTGAGAAGATAAGTTTGTCATGAATACGACCTATAGGTTGCTAAAATTAATTAATGGATTTGTATGATTAAATGTTACTACATAAATTCTGTTAATGTACCCCTTTACGGTGTAAATACTTAGCAAATATTCAATTGTTACTGATTTTCATACTGATCCTATTATATATTGTAATTGCTCCTTCTTACTTGAATTAAAGCTATGTTATCATTTGCTTTAATATGTTTATAAAATAATCGAAACGGAAATGTTATGCTAATCATTGTTTCTCCTGCAAAAAAATTAGATTTTGAATCCCCTTTAGCAACCACTAAAACGAGTCAACCAAGCCTACTTGAGCATAGCGAACTATTAATTGAGCGTTGTGTTAAGTTATCTTCAGATCAAATAGCCTCATTGATGAAGTTAAGTGATAAATTGGCAGGGTTGAATGCCGCAAGGTTTGGTGAATGGTCCCAACCCTTTACTACTGAGAATGCACGCCAAGCTGTCTTAGCTTTTAATGGCGATGTTTATAGTGGTCTTGATGCTCCTTCGTTTAGTGATGCTGACTTTGATTTTTCACAGAAACATTTACGAATATTATCGGGCCTGTATGGATTATTAAAACCATTAGATTTAATGCAAGCATATCGATTAGAGATGGGAACCAAACTTGATAATTGTCGCGGTAGCAACTTGTATCAGTTTTGGGGAAATATAATCACAGATGAGTTAAATGAAGTTTTAGCAGAGCAAAATAGTGATATTTTAATTAACTTAGCTTCTAATGAATATTTTAAAGTTGTTAATAAAAAACTATTAAATGCAAAGATCATCACTCCACAGTTTAAAGATTGGAAGAATGATCAATATAAAATTATTAGCTTTTATGCGAAAAAGGCGAGAGGTTTAATGGCTCGTTATATTATTCAAAATCGAATCACAGACGTTGAACAGCTAAAGAGCTTTGATTTAGCCGGATATCAATACAGTAGTGATTTGACTCAAGGTAATGATTTAGTGTTTACAAGAAAGTCAGTATAAAATTATTTATAGCCTTATTCTTCATTTGCTTTAGCTATATCTGCTTCCAATGCTCCACCAGCAATTGCAGCAGCGGTTGCTGATTCTTGAGAGATCCCCGATTTTACTGCTGTTGATATAATTTCACGTGCTTTATTGCCACTAGATGAATTTACAGCAATACTAACAACCTCAGTATTATCGGGTGAAATCCTTAACGTGTCTCTAACAATACTAACCACTTGTTCGGGTAAGGCTTTAATTGCTACAGCAAGAATATCCAATATTTTTTCAGGGTAACTTTGCATTGTTGAGTCTACAATATGTTTAGCCATTATTGGCTCTGTAGTTATAGCAACACGGACAATATTTTCTAGTTTAGAAGGTTTATGTGAAACCGCTGCATTGACTATTTCAACAGCATAGGCAGGCTCTTCTGTCACTGCAAAGCTTATAATATCTTCAATGCTAGCAACATTAGATCTTAATATAATATCAATAACATCACTCGTTAATGCCGGCTCTGCTCTTATAGCACCACATATAATTTGTTCGTATTCTTGGGGGTATTTCGCTACAGCTATTTTCAAGACTGAAGCTATTTGTTCTGGATAACTCCTAAGTAAAGCATTAACACTTCTTTCGACAGCCATTTCAGAATTAATCTGACGGTGGATAAGTTGATCAAACATCGTTGATAAAACTGCTATTTGTCGAGTTTGCTTTAAACTATATGCAGTACTATTAGCAGCAAATGAAAAAAGAAAACCAATTAAACATAACAGAGGTAGTAACTTCATAGTGGGGTTCCAATTGATTAATAAAAATTTCTCATATTGTTCCATCAACTTACATAAGCGAGAATACATTCAATGACACAAGTAAAAATAGTGTGATTGATATCTATAAAAGCCCAAAAGTAGCAGGAAGTCCATACTTTAGTCTAATAAAAATGCATTTAGTTCAATATATATTCGAACGAATAAAAGTTTAAAGAAAAGTCTTGACCCTTTTTTAAAAATCTCTACAATGCGCTCCAGTTCCAAGGGGTTCAGGCAAAAAGAATCATCAATGGGCTGTTTTAATAAGTTATCTACTTTCATTTAATGATAAATGGTTAACTTAACGTTTACTTTTGA